>JAEWFE010000127.1 GCA_023389005.1 Bacillota bacterium | reverse complement strand
GATGATCACTCTTTTCTAAAATATCTTTTGTAGTCACAATCCCAACCACACGCATATTTTTATTGACGACTGGGAAGCGCGAATGTTTGGTAGTTTCGGCCAATTCAATATAATCACGCACCGTATCGTGAACTTGTAAATAATGCGTCTTTTCTAGTGGCATATAAATATCGGCAATCAGCATAATTTCTTTTTTAATCAATTGATCACTTAAAGCTCGGTTAATCATCGTCGCCACGGTAAACGTATCATAAGTCGTCCGTAAAATTGGTAGCCCCTTTTCATCAGCAAGACTGGCAATCTCACTCGTCGTATCAAAGCCACCGGTAATTAACACCGCTGCACCATTTTCTAATGCCAAGCGTTGCACATTGATACGATTACCGACAATCATCAATGAACCAGGTGTCACATAACGTTCAATGGCTGAGACTTCCATCGCTCCAATCACAAATTTATTGAGGACATGACTTAAACCACTTTCTCCGCCAAGCACATCTCCTTCAATTATCTCTACTACTTCTGCAAAGGTTAATTTTTCAATATTTTTCTTTAATTTGCGTTCAATGCGAATGGTTCCTACCCGTTGAATAGTCGAAACTAAACCGCTATTTTCGGCCTCTTTAATGGCACGATAGGCAGTCCCTTCGCTGACCTGTAGCTGTTTGGCAATCCCGCGTACTGAGATTTTTTCACCAACTGGCAACTGCTCAATATATGATAAAATTAAATCATGTTTCGTTGTCATTTGCTCACTTCTTCCTCTTGTACTTTGTTATAACACAATCCATTATATAGAACGTTTACATCTAACTTTTTTAGATGAAATTAATACAGTATGCACCATTTATTGTAACAGATTTTAACAGAAGTACAATGCTTTTTAGGAAGTTTCTGAGGGGAAAAATAATTTTCTAGACTATCAGGAGAAATGATTCAAGTTTAGCGTTTTTTGCAACTTTCACACCTAAATATTGACAAGAATTTGCGCTATCACTACGATTAGAGTTGAAAATAGATTTGCTTTATTAGTGGGCTCGTGGATATGGTCTGGACCCGCCTGTGGGCTCAATATTTATCATTAATGTTGAGTAAAAGAATAGCAGGACTGCCTACCCTTGAGGAATAGAGAGGGCATATCTAGCGTGAGATGAAACTCGATACGTGGAAAAGATACCTAGTGTTAAATTTTGGCATTCGGTATCTTTTTATTTAAAGTTTTACTGATATTAGAATCTAAAAATATACATCGACCTTTCAATTTTAACCACAAAAATAGCCAAGAGAACCATTGATAACATTCTCTTGGCTATGAGTATTAATAGCGATTATTTTTGCCTTTACGGTTGCTTGACTCCATAATCACTGGCAAAATGACTGGACGTCGACGTGTTTGCTCAAATAGATAGCGACTCAATTGATCACGGATATCTTGTTTGAGATTGCCCCAATCAAAGTCTTGCACTTGTAAATGACTTTCAACAATTTCTTGCACGATTTCGGCACTTTCACGCATCAAATCACGGCTAGCCTTCACATAGACAAAGCCTCGTGAAGTAATTTGTGGGGAGGAAATAATTTTTTTCTCGCGGCGATTAATCGTAACTACTGCTACAAAGATACCATCTTCTGACAATACTTTGCGGTCGCGCAAGACAATATTTCCAATATCACCGACCCCTTTACCATCAATCATGACATTTTCAGCCGGAACTGAACCATTTAAAATCAAACGGCCCTTAATCAAGCTGATGACATCCCCTTTAGCCGTCACTAAAATATGTTTATCATCATAACCTAATTGTTTAGCCAGATTTGCATGAGCGACTAATTGACGATATTCTCCTTGAACTGGAATTAAATATTTCGGTTTCAAAAGATTCATCATCAATTGTAAGTCAGTTGGATTGGCATGCCCTGAAACCGACATATTATCAGAAATATTTTTAACCGTGCCACCTGCGCGATAAATAATATCTTCAGTCTTAGCAACCACCGTCTCCATCGAAATAGTTGGCGTAGTCGTAATATAAACCAAATCGCCCTCATGAATACGCAAAGTTCGATGTGTTCCTTTTGCCATGCGTTGTAAAGATTTGATTGGTTCTCCCATACGACCCGTTTCTAAAATCAATAGTTCTTCTGGAGCGTATTTTTTCATTTCTTTTTGCGGAATAAATAAATCTTCATCAGGAACCGTTAATTTGCCTAGCTTCATCGCGGTTCGAATAATACGACCGAAATCTTGACCCGTCAATACAATTTTACGGCCCGCTTTATAACAGGCATCAATCACTTGTTGAACACGCTGTAAGTTACTTGCGACACAGGCAACGACAATTCGGCCTTCCCAATAATTAATGGTATCATAGACTTCTTCAGCAATTTTTTGTTCTGAAGCAATCGGTTGAGGATTTTCAGCATTACTTGAAGTACTTAATAATGCAAGCACCCCTTCTTTACCAATTTCGGCTAAACGTGCAAAATCGGTGCGATAAGGTTCACTGGCTGATTGGTCAAATTTGAAATCCCCAGTATAAACAATATTTCCTTCAGGTGTTTTTAAGCTCACCCCTACTGAATCAGGAATCGAATGGGTCGTCCTAAAGAAGCTTACCACTGTTTCACCAAAATCAATTTCTGTGTATTCATCAATCACATGAAACTCTTTAAATCGTTTAGTTGGCTCATAACGATGTACATTTAATTTCGCTAATTCAATGGTTAATTTCGTCCCAAAAACCGGGGCCTTCACTTCAGCCAAAAGATAAGGAAGCGCCCCGATTGCATCCGGATGTCCATGGGTTAAAAAGATCCCGGCAATCCTTTCTTTATTGTCTCTAAGATAAGTAAAATCAGGAATAATCGTATCAATTCCTAATAGTTCACTTTCTGGATAGCGTAACCCACAATCAAGCACGAAAATATCTTCATCAACTTCGGCAATGTATAGGTTTTTTCCACTTTCACGAACCCCGCTTTGTGGAATGATATTTATCTTAGTCAAAAATTTCACCTCAATTTTTTATTTTATTTCTTTAACTCATCATTACTATTATACATGAAATCAAGACTAAAACAAAAAGAAAAATACAACTATCTCATAGAATTCAAAAAATCATTAGTTTATTCGTACAAAAGTGAAAACATCCATCCCCTTAGACACAAAAATACCGACCTGTCCTATCAACAAGTCGGTAAATTTTTATTCAGGTACACGGACTAAATCCATTTCATGTAATTTTTCGGCGATTTGTACAGAGTTCCAAGCTGCGCCTTTCAATAGATTATCAGATACGACCCATAAGTGTAAGCCATTTTCGACATCTAAATCTTTTCGGATACGACCAACAAAGGTTTCTTTCTTGCCAATTGAATTGATCGCTTGTGGATAGATTTGTTGGCTAGGATCATCTTCTAAAACAACACCTGGTGCATCTTTTAATACATCGCGCACTTCTTCGATGGTTAATGGTGTTTTTGTTTCGATATAAACAGATTCAGAATGACCGCTTAAAACAGGCACACGGACACAAGTCGCAGAAACTTTGATGCTGCTATCTTCCATAATTTTCTTCGTTTCATTGACCATTTTCCACTCTTCATAAGTGTAACCTTCATCACTAAACACATCGATTTGCGCCAAAGCATTAAAGGCCAATGGATAGTGTTTTTTATCGCCACCACATGGTAAAATTTCAGCCGTTAATTCATTTAATGGCGTTCCTTCACTAAAGGCTTTCACTTGATTTGTTAATTCAGCAATCGCACGCGCACCAGCACCCGATACCGCTTGATAAGTAGAAACAATCACACGGTCCAAACCAGCTTTTTGACGGATAGGCTCTAAGGCAACCATCATTTGAATCGTTGAACAGTTTGGATTGGCGATAATTCCTTTATGTGATTTTAAGGCTTCTTTATTTACCTCAGGCACAACCAATGGAATCCCTTCATGCATTCTGAAATAGCTGGTATTATCAACTACTACCGCTCCACGTTTCACAGCTTCTGGCGCAAAGACTTTTGAAATGCTACCACCTGCACTAAATAAAGCCAAATCCACACCTTCAAATGATTCCGGCACTAATTCTTCAATCGTTAATTCTTGATCTTTAAAGAATGATTTTTTTCCAGCTGAACGTTTAGAAGCTAATAATTTCACCGCTTTAATAGGTAAAGTAGATTGCTCTAACATTTCGATCATTTTTGTTCCGACAGCCCCAGTTGCTCCAACGACTGCTACAGTATATTCTCTTGCCACACGACATTACTCCCTTTATTAATATTTTTTAATTATTTTAACATATATTTCAAATTTTACTAGTCTTTTCACCTATTTTTTCCGATAAATTCATTGAAAGTAAGGGCACGCTTTGTTATAGTGGGTATGCAAATGAATTTTGGAGGGATATACATGGCAAAAGTAGAAAGCTTTAGTCTAGATCATAATAAAGTCAAAGCACCTTACGTCCGCATGGCAGGAATAGAAACCAATCAAGGAGTCGTCATTCAAAAATTTGATTTACGTTTCTTACAACCAAATCAAGATGCCTTACCAACTGCTGCACTTCACACCTTAGAACATTTATTAGCCGTGAATTTACGCGACTATATTGAAGGAGTCATCGATTTATCTCCAATGGGTTGTCGCACTGGTTTTTACTTAATCGTTTGGGGCGAACATTCTACAGCAGAAATTCGTGATGCCCTTAAAACTGTCTTAGAAAAACATGTCATTGGGACTGATTACGTGCCAGCTGTTTCGGCCAAAGAATGTGGGAATTATCGCGATCATTCCTTATTTGCAGCCCAAGAATATGCCAAACAAGTACTTGCTCAAGGCATTAGCAGCGATCCATTTGAAAGACTTGTTTAATCATAAAAATAGCAATCAACTTCAAATAAGAAGTGATTGCTATTTTTTTATTTCTTTA
>JAEWFE010000088.1 GCA_023389005.1 Bacillota bacterium | reverse complement strand
TGCACATTTTTTGGTAAATATAAATCCAGCAAATGCCACTTTGGATCTGGTCCATAGCTTAGGTCATTGATGCGAGTGACTTCAGGGATTTCTAGTGGTAGATTCGCATCCCGTTTGTCATCATTTTTCTTACAAGCGATACGCATTTGTTCAATTTCTTTTATGATATCTTCATTCATAAGTGTTCCTCCAAATAAAAGAAAACGTTTTTACAGTTAAATTATAGCCGTTTTTAGGAAAGGTGGCTAGTAAAAAAGAGCCATCTCACAAAATAAGATGACTCTATACATTTATTCATAGATTCCATACGTTTCTAGGACTTCTTGTACGAGGATAATCCCATTGCCGGGTTTGTCGATTTCAAGCTCGGTGCGAATGGCTTGGATGATGTCTTTTGCTTGGTTTGATTTTGCTAAAATTAAGACCACTTCTTTTTCCGGTTCGATATCCATCGCAAATAATTTACTTGTTTCATGAATGCCAGCGCCTCGTCCATGGACAATGGTGCCACCTTTTGCACCTGCATGATTGGCTGCTGTAATCACATCTTCAGCTTTTCCACGATTTACAATAGTCAAAATAGATTGGTACATAGAAGTTTGCTCACTTTCTTTAGGATATTCTTGGTCAGGATAACAACTCACACCGCAAACTTTGAACAAGGGGAGTGAGAAGGCAATTCCGTGATTCGGCTTTTCAAAATGAAAGATTTGGGCCAATTTTTGCATGACTTCACGGCAAAGGGTGCTCGGACCAGCCATCATCACAATTTCTTTTCGTTGATCATCAAGGGCAAATAAATGTAAGAGAGAATTTTCAATCGTACCATGTGCACGCAAAATAGTGCCCCCACGCATGCCTAGTTTTTTCGCTTTTTTGAGTAATTTACTACCTAGACCACAATTGACAATAAAATAAATCTCTTGCATCAGATTCCCTCCCGTTTATTTTTCAATTTAAATAAGACACCTAACAACTCTAACATAATAATTGGCATTAATGCAACTAGAGCTATCATGCCGAAACCATCGATAATCAGATTGGCACTTTCAATTTTATCAGCAGCTCCTTGGATAAAGGCGAGAATAAACGTAGCAGTCATCGGTCCTGTAGCCACACCGCCTGCGTCAAAAGCCATTCCGATAAACATTTTAGGAGTGAAAAACATTAACCCCAAAGCAATGAGATAACCTGGTAAGAGATAGTGCCATAGTTGGATTTGCGGCACGAGTACCCGTAAGACAGAAAGAAAGACTGCGACTCCCACACCGACTGCAAGAAAGGCTAGTATTGCTTTTTTCTGGATATAACCACTTGTGACTTCCTCGATTTGATCAGTTAATACATAGACAGCGGGCTCAGAAAGGATAGTGGCGACTCCAAGGATTAGACCAACTGCTAAAATCCAAGCCTTACGATCAAAGCTAGCAAGTTGATGGCCGATGAGTCCGCCAATATCCATCAGTCCGCCACTAACACCAAGTAAAAAGATGATTAAGCCAATATGCACATAGCCAAATCCGATGAACATCCGATAAACTTCTCTTTTTTTCAATCTAAAACTGATTAGCTGTAAGACGACAAAAATCAGAAATAGCGGGAGAACCGAAATCGTCCCTTCTTTGATACTGTGGAAAAGCAAATGAGCAAAATGCGACCAGATGGCTTGATTATCGCTAGCAAGTTCAAAGACTGGTGTGGCAAGCTCGTTTTTAGGACTGAGTAAGTGTAAAAGTAAGACGGCCACAATCGCCCCGCTAGAAGCAATCGCCACCAGTCCGAAACTATCTTTCTCGGAGGCTTTACTATCTTTCTTCAGTTTAGAAATCCCGACAGATAGTGCCAAGATAAAAGGAACCGCCAAAACTCCCGTAGTTGAGCCTGAAGCATCAAAGGCCATCGCTAAAAAGGCTGGATTGCTTGGGACACTTAGTAGAAAAATAAGTCCATAGATACCAAGTAGTAATTTATAAAGCGGAAAATTATAGAAAATCCGCAAGAAACCAATGGCTAACATCACCGCAAGTCCCAATGAAACGCTCATGAGTAAGGTGGTACTAGCCATCATTTTTTGCGTGACTTGTTCAATTTGGTGGGCTAAAACAATTAAGTCTGGTTCCGCTGCACAGATGAAAAAACCAACCACAATGCCGCCAAGTAGCACGGTCCATAATTTGTTAGTCTTAGCGAGAAAAGTCCCAGTTAAATCACCCAATGGATGAATCGCCAAGTCTACTCCGATTAAAAATAGGGTTAAGCCAATCATCACAAACATTTCACCAATTAAAAAGCGCCATAAAACTGCACCTGGTACCGGACTAATCGTCAAATGTAGCAATATGACAATAAGGGTAATCGGTAAAACGGAGAAAAAGACTTCCTTAAATTTTGCTTGTAAAACCTGCAAACACATCACCTCGAAAATGAAATTTGGTCAACGAATTATTATTTTATCTGTTAATACAAAAGGAAAATATCCGATAAAGATAATGATAAAATAATAAACATGTTATCTAAATTGTAACATGATTATCATTTCGAATCAAAGATAACGCTTTAAATTTAGGAGTGGACTTGATTTAAAATAAAAAAATACCAGTAATAAAAAAGTTAGTGATATTTTTCAAAAAATCTAGTACAATGTAAACGAAAATCAAAAGAAAGGAAGCGACAAGTGAGATGGCTTTTTTACAAGCAAATATTTATTCCAATACTTTAGGGATGGAAGTAATGATAGATGTTATTTTACCACAACAAACATATAAAAAATTCGGATCAAATAGTGTAGGTGCGACAGAAGATGTTCCAGTTTTATATTTATTACATGGAATGGGCGG
>JAEWFE010000077.1 GCA_023389005.1 Bacillota bacterium | reverse complement strand
TTAATGATGATTCGAGCTGCGGCAGGGATGACTTTTTCGATGGGAGCACTGGCATTCGTACCTGATGTTTATTGGCTATTATTTATGCGTTTTTTAACAGGCGTACTTTCAGGATATATTCCTAATGCCACGGCTTTAATTGCCTCACAAGCCCCTCGTGAGAAAAGTGGTTGGGCGCTTGGTACATTGGCGACTGGTGCGATTGCCGGAACGATGATTGGTCCTTCATTAGGAGGGATTTTAGCGGAAATATTTGGGATTCGCAATGTATTTCTAATTACGGGAACCGTGCTCTTAATTACGTTAATTTTGACGGTTACGATGGTCAAAGAAGATTTCAAACCTGTTCACAAACAAGAAATGCTTTCGTTAAAAGAGTTGTTAGCGAAAATGCATAATGTACAATTGTTATTTGGTCTATTCGTTACCTCACTAATTATTCAGGTAGGGATTACTTCAATTAGTCCGATTTTAACCTTATTTATTCGTCAATTAAATGGCAATCAAGGCAATGTTTTATTTGTAAGTGGTTTGATTGTCTCTATTGCTGGGGTGTCTGCGATGATTTCTTCGCCAGCTTTAGGCAAACTCGGCGATAAGATTGGTAACCATAAGATTCTATTAGGTGGCTTAATATTCTCCTTAGCGTGTATTTTACCGATGGCATTTGTTCACAGTACTTTGCAATTAGGGATTTTACGATTTTTACTAGGCTTTTCTACCGGTGCTTTAATGCCATCAGTCAATACTTTGATTAGTAAGATTACGCCGCCTGAAGGAGTCAGTCGGATTTACAGCTATAATCAAATGTTTTCAAACTTTGGACAAGTTGTTGGACCGATGATTGGTTCGACTGTTGCGCATGGATTTGGATATCGAAGTGTGTTTATTGTGACTTCGATTTGCATCTTTTGTAATTTATGCTTATCACTCTTTAATTTTCGTAAGCCGATTGTCTATTATATGCCAGAATAAAGTAAAAACGTGATTGCTAGATGGAAGCAATCACGCTTTTTTAATTTTGTTTTGCTTTTTTTGGAACGCAGACATTTGCAACAATGATGACAATGATGCCTACTAAAAAAGATAGTTGTGCGGTAACAGTAAAATCATATTGACCACCTGTTAATGCACTACCTAGATAGCCAACAACTTGACCTAAAATCATTGCCCAAAACATGGTAACGATATATTTCACAGAAATTCCTTCTTTCCTGTTTAATCGTCTTTTAGTTTAACATATTTTCAGCGATTGTAAAGTCTTTGATTGTTGTCAGTTGCGATAATCTTCAGTACAATAAAAGCAAGAATCAATGAAAGGAGCAAGCGTATGAGTTATGTGCCAATCTATACCAATAGTGCCTATACCTTGATGAATAGCACTGTTAAGGTTAACGAATATATTGATTTAGCCCAAAAGATGGGTTATCAAAGGCTAGGATTGATTGATGAAGATACGTTAAGTGGGGCTTTGACATTTTATCAGTCTTGTTTAAAAGCAAACATCCAACCAATTATTGGCTTAAAATTTTCATACTACTCACAACGTATGAAACGAAATCTGCCTTTAATTGCTATTGCTTTAAATTATCAGGGATTTCAGTCTTTAATGGAAATTTCTACAAAAAGAAAATGTGAAGAAGTCGTTCATTTAGCTGACATTGCTCATGTCCAGCAGTTAGCCTGGGTTGTTAATTTTGAACATCCATTGGCTAATCCTGAGATGGAAAATACTTATCGACTTGATTTGATAAATGAAATCAAAGCATCTCTTCCTAAAATCTATTATGGCATACAGATTTATGAAAAAGTGGATCAAGACTTTTTAGAAACATTTGACTTATTGCCATTAGCACTCTCTAAAGTAAATATCTTGCATAGTGAGGAAGCATTTGCCTTGAAGGTCTTACAAAAAGTACAGCGTGGTGAAGTATTAACATCAGAAGAAATCCAATCACCACAACATACCCAGGCCTATCCACTCTTATCTGAAGAATCTTATCAGCGCTATTATCAAGAAAGTATCCCTAGTGCGCTTGAACATTTAAGTCATTTATGTGAGCAAGTACAATTGGAGATCCCTTTGCATCAGTCCCTTTTACCACAGTTTCCATTGGCGGCTGGTCAAAAAGCTGATGAAGTATTAAAAGCACTCTGCAAGCAGCAATTACAAGCATTTCATTTAGATGATAATCCTACGTACCAAGAAAGGTTAGCCTATGAATTATCTGTCATTCATAATATGGGCTTTGATGATTACTTTTTAATTGTATATGATGTAATGAAATATGCCCATGATCAAAAAATCGTTACAGGAGCTGGTCGTGGTTCGGCGGCGGGAAGTTTAGTCGCTTATTTACTTCGCATTACGGATGTCGATCCAATCAAGTATCAGCTACTTTTTGAACGTTTCTTGAATCCTGACCGTCAAACCATGCCCGATATAGATTTAGATATTCCAGATAATCGCCGTCAAGAAGTCTTGCGTTATGTACACCAAAAATACGGTCATTATCAGGTGGTGCAGATTGCGACATTTGGTACGATGGCAGCAAAAATGGTCTTAAGAGATGTCTCAAGAGTATTTGGATTATCGCAAAGTGAAAGCAGTCATTGGTCTAAAGCTGTTCCTAATACTTTAAAAATTACTTTAGCACAAGCCTATCAGCAATCCAAAGACCTTCGCCAGTTAATTGAGCGCTCTAAGAAAAATCAACTAATCTATCAAGTGGCTTCTATATTAGAGGGGTTGCCACGCCATGTTTCAACCCATGCAGCAGGGGTCATTATTAGTGATATAGATTTGAGAAGTTTCATTCCTTTACAATTAGGTTCAGATGAATTACTTTTAAGTCAATATACAATGAACGATGTGCAAGCTACCGGATTGTTGAAATTTGACTTTTTGGGGTTAAAAAATTTATCGATTATTGATGATGCGTTAAAAGCGATGCGACATTTTCCAAATGCGATACGTAGTCAAGCTGAAATCCCTATTGATGATGCAGAAACGATGAAAATCTTTCAAAAAGCGGATACTACAGGGGTATTTCAATTTGAATCTTCTGGTATCCGCCAAGTATTAAAAAGAGTGGTACCGCAGAATTTAGAAGATTTAGCAGCGGTAAATGCTCTTTTTCGACCAGGACCTATGCAACATATTGATGAATTTGTGGCTAGACGATTCAAAAAACAAAAGGTTACCTATATCGATCCACGGATGAAAAAAATTCTATCCAACACTTATGGCATCATTGTCTACCAAGAGCAAGTCATGCAAATTGCTTCAGAAATAGCCGGTTTTACGCTAGCGCAAGCCGATATTTTACGTCGAGCGATAAGTAAGAAGGATAAACAAGAAATGGATAAATATCGCCAAATTTTCGTTCAAGGTGCTGTTAGTAATGGCCTTCAACAAGCAAGTGCCAATCAGATTTACGATTATATTGAAAGTTTTGGAGATTATGGCTTTAATAGGTCCCATGCCTTTGCTTATTCAAAAGTAGCTTATCAAATGGCCTATTTAAAGGTTCATTATCCAGCAGCCTTCTTTACGGCATTAATGAAATCTGCCCAAAACGATGTGAAAAAATTAAAAGAATACGCCCATCAACTAAAAAAATATCAGGTACAATTGCTCGGCCCGGATATTAATCAAAGTCAATTAGAAACATCGATGGTTCAGTTACACACCATCAGAATTGGTTTAGCGAATATCAAGGGTACTCGTA
This sequence comes from Bacillota bacterium, assembly GCA_023389005.1. Classification (GTDB taxonomy): domain Bacteria; phylum Bacillota; class Bacilli; order Lactobacillales; family Enterococcaceae; genus Enterococcus_E. The sequence goes on along the minus strand of JAEWFE010000077.1, from coordinate 1,037 downwards.
AAGATTTCTTACGCCAGATGGTTAAAGAACGCTACGAAAATGGAGCGTTTAAAGACTTTGATGACTTTTTAATGCGTGTCTACCATCAAAATAGTCATTGGCTCAAAGAAGAATTTTTAATGCCTTTGATTGCAGTTGGTTGTTTTGATCAATTAGGTGAAAATCGCAAACTTCTGATGCAACAATTGTCCGGTAAGATTCAAAATTTTGTCATCAGTGCGGGGAGTCTAGATTTATTGGAGACGATGACTTTAAGTGTAGATGAGCAAGTCGCTGAATATGCCCTTGAAGAAAAATTAGCATTAGAAAATCAATATCTAGGGATGTATTTATCCGGCCATCCGCTAGACCGCTATCAGACTTACTTCCAACAAGAAAAAGTATTAGAAGTTGCGCGTTTATTAGCCAATCAACGGGCTAACATCTTACTATATCTGACTAATATTAAAGAGATAACCACTAAGAAGCAGGAAAAAATGGCCTTTATTACCGGAAATGACGGTACACAAGAAATAGAAGTGACCATTTTTCCGACACTTTTCCGACAAATTCGCCAAAATCTGCAAGTCAATCAGTGTGTATTGATTAAAGGGAAGAGCAAAATCAGTACTTATAGTGGACAAATTCAATTTTTAGCCGAACAAATGTATTTTAATGAACAAATCCAAAATCAGTTACAACAGAAGACTTGTTACCTTCGTTTTGAAAATGGTTTTGAAAATGAAAGTTTGATGTATCAGTTACAAAGCGTGTTAGAAAAACATCATGGAACTGTACCGGTTGTTATTTTTGATGCGGTGAATCATCGGAAGCAAATGATTGATGAAAAATTTTGGATTAAAGAATCTGCTGACTTGTATGCTGAACTTAGACAATTGTTAGGTAAAGAAAACGTTGTTATGAAATAAATTGCACATATTTTCAATTTATCTTTACATTTTTCTAATTTTTTCAAGATACTACAAGACATTTTCATAAATTAATGGTAAAATACTGTTCGTGGCTAAGATTAGCAGGGAACATTTATTTTAATGTGT
>JAEWFE010000043.1 GCA_023389005.1 Bacillota bacterium | reverse complement strand
AGTGAAGCAGATTTGATTGCTAAAATTGAAGAATTGAATCATGATGATAAGGTTCACGGCATTTTAGTACAGTTGCCGTTGCCAAAGCATATTAATGAAGATTTAGTGCTTGATACCATTGATCCAGCTAAGGATGTCGACGGTTTCCATCCAATGAATTTAGGAAATCTTTTTGCGGGCAAACCTACGATGATTCCATGTACACCAGCCGGAATCATGGAGTTAATCAAACTTTCGGGCATAGATTTAGCTGGGAAAAATGCTGTCATTATTGGCCGCAGTAATATTGTTGGTAAACCTATGGCACACCTTTTACTACAAGCGAATGCGACAGTGACGATTTGCCATTCGAAAACCAAGGATCTTCCTAAAGTCGCGAAACAAGCAGATGTTTTAGTCGTAGCGATTGGTCGTGCGAATTTTGTGACCGCTGATTTTGTCAAAGAAGGCGCAGTTGTGATTGATGTAGGGATTAATCGCGATGAAAATAATAAATTAACAGGTGATGTGAAATTTGATGAAGTCGCACCGTTAACGAGTTTCATTACGCCGGTTCCAGGTGGCGTGGGCCCGATGACGATTACGATGTTGATGCGCCAAACGATTGATGCGGCTAAGAGAAAGGAAAATGTTCGTTGAGTCAACCAGAATATTTAACGGTGAGTGCCTTAACGCGTTATATCAAGACGAAATTTGATAATGACCCTTACATGAAACGTGTTTATTTAACAGGGGAGATTTCAAATTTTAGAAAAAGACCTAACCATCAGTATTTTTCACTCAAAGATGACCATGCGAAAATATCGGCCGTGATGTTTCGTGGACCATTTAGTAGGGTGAAATTCGATGTCCAAGATGGGATGAAAGTCTTGGTGGTCGGTTATGTCTCGGTGTATGAAGCTTCCGGAAGTTATCAGATTACGATTGAGCATATGGAACCAGATGGCATCGGGGCACTATACCAAGCTTTTGAACAATTAAAAGAAAAGTTATCTCAAGAAGGTTTGTTTACAGCACCGAAAAAGCCTTTACCAAGATTTCCAAAACGCATCGGGGTCATTACAAGTCCTTCTGGGGCGGTGATTCGTGATATTATGACGACGATTAAGAGACGTTATCCGATTGCCCAAATTATTCTATATCCGACCGTCGTGCAAGGCGATCAGTCCGCCGATGATTTGGTGCGTAATATTAAGCGTGCCGATGAGTCGGGCAATTTCGATACCTTGATTATCGGACGCGGTGGTGGTTCGATTGAGGATTTATGGCCTTTTAATGAAGAAAAAGTAGCTAGAGCAATTTTTGCTTGTCAGACACCAGTTATTTCTTCGGTAGGTCATGAAACGGATACGACGATTGCTGATTTTGTGGCAGATGTCAGAGCAGCTACCCCAACTGCGGCGGCCGAGCTTGCGGTACCTGTATTAAATGAGGAAATAATGAAGATTGACCAACAAAAGATGCGCTTAATGCAAGCTTTTGCCAATCAATTGAAATTAAAAAATCAACGCTTAAATCGGGTGCAACAAAGTTATGTCTTTGCCCAACCGCATCGTCTTTATGAGGCGCAATCGCAAAAACTTGACCAATTGCAACAGCGGCTAATGAGTAGCATGCAAGGTCAAGTCCATCAACAAGAACGTCGCTATCAACAATTAAGTCAACGTTTAGGCCAACAAACACCTAGTCATCGTTTGCAAAATGAGCAACAAAAGCTAGGATATCTAACGGAAAGCTTGCAACGTCAAATGCAACTACTTTTCCAAAAGAAAGTACAAGACTTCAATCAAGCCTTGGTTTCATTGGATTTATTAAGTCCTTTAAAAACCATGCAGCGTGGATTTAGCTATACAACCGTGGATGAGCAAGTGGTTAAAAGTGTGGCTCAATTAGCCCCTAACCAAGAAATTACCGTACACTATGCCGATGGGACGGTACAAGCACAGGTGCACACCATTCAGAAAAAAGAAAAGTGAGGAAAATCATGTCAGAATTAACTTTTGAACAGTCTTTACAACAGTTAGAACAAATCGTCTCGCAACTCGAACGTGGCGATGTGCCTTTAGAAGAAGCTTTAGATGCCTTTCAAAAAGGAATGGTTTTATCTAAACAATGTAAAGATCAATTAGCCAATGCCGAAAAAACGTTAGCCAAAATGATGACCGACGCCAATCAAGAAGTGCCATTTGAAGAGGCTAAAAATGAATAAGGAATTAACTCAGGCGATGCAGCAAGTCGAAACCTTAATGGAGCAGTTAGTCCTGGATTCGACCAATGATGAATTGCTTGCTAAAAGTATGTGCTATTCCCTTGCAGCAGGTGGCAAGAGAATTCGTCCGCGGATCTTTTTAGCGACTTTACAAGCATTTGGTGTACCTCTAGAGGAAGAAGCCTTAAAAATTGCTGCGGTAATCGAAATGATGCATACTTATTCATTGATTCATGATGACCTGCCAAGCGTGGATGATGATGATTTACGTCGTGGGAAACCAACCAATCATAAAGTTTTTGGAGAAGCCATGGCCTTATTCGCTGGCGATGCTTTATTGACTTTATGTTTTGAGATATTGGCTCAGTTAAACTTACCGGCATCTATCAAGACTCAGTTGATTGCGCACTTAGCCAGAGCAGCTGGTCCTTCTGGGATTGTGGCTGGTCAAGCAAGTGATGTCCAAGCAGAAAAGCAGCATGTCCCGTTAGAACGATTAGTCCAAATTCACGAGCGAAAAACGGGTGCACTGTTACAATATTGTTTTGTTGCTGCCGGGATTGTCGCTGGTGAATCAAAGGAACAATTGACATTACTGAAAACATTAGGGATGGATGTTGGGATTGCCTTTCAAGTGCGGGATGATTTACTAGACATATTAGCAACCACACAAGAACTAGGCAAAACAGCTGGGCGCGATCTTGAACTGGAAAAAAGTACGTATCCTGCGTTACTAGGCATCCAAGGAGCAAAACAGGCTTTAGCTGATTACTTGTTGAAAGCCAAACAAGCTTGTCAGATGCTCGCAGAAGACGGAATGGATATGACTGAGCTAGTAAAAATCATTGAAAAATTAGAATTGAGGGATTAATACTTGAAAAAAGAACGAGTAGATGTCCTTTGTGTGATGCAAGGATTATTTGATACCAGAGAACAAGCCAAGCGCGGAATTATGGCCGGCTTAGTTTATAATGATAAGCACGAACGCTTGGACAAACCTGGTGAAAAAATTGATGCCAGTATGACTTTAGAAATTAAAGGAAAAAAACTTCCTTATGTTTCTCGAGGGGGCCTAAAATTAGAGAAAGCCTTAAAAATTTTTGATTTTACAGTGAAAGATAAAATCGTTTTAGACATTGGCGCTTCAACCGGTGGCTTTACCGATGTGGCTTTGCAAAATGGGGCGAAGTTAAGTTATGCCTTAGATGTTGGCTATAATCAGTTGGCTTGGAAGATTCGTCAAGATGAACGCGTGGTTGTAATGGAGCGGACGAATTTTCGTTATAGTAAACCTACAGACTTTTTAGAAGGATTACCACAAGTGGCGACCATCGATGTTTCCTTTATTTCATTAAGTTTGATTTTGCCGCCTTTATATGAGATTTTAGTGGCGGACGGTGATGTCATGGCTTTAATCAAACCGCAATTTGAAGCAGGAAAGGAATTTGTTGGCAAACACGGGATAGTCAAAGATCCAAAAGTGCATCAAGCCGTGATTGAAAAAGTGATTGATCTTTCGCTTGAGGCTGGTTTTTCAGTTGAGAATTTAAGCTTTTCACCGATAACCGGCGGCGAGGGCAATATCGAATTTTTAATCCATCTGAAAAAAGCGAGTTTACCGGCAAGTGTTTCAAGTAATGTGGATGTCACTGAGGTAGTGAGACAAGCGCATGAACGTTTAGAAAAATAGTGAAAGTTAGACCATGTAGAAAATAAATGCTGCATGGTCTTTTTGTCCTATTCATGTTATAATCGATTTCATGAATAAAAATAAATTTGGAAGGGGTAACGTAATGCGTAAAAAAGATCGACATCGTTTAATTATCCGTTTATTAAATGAATTTGCGATTGAAAAACAAGAAGATTTTGTCGAGATTTTGAAAAAGCATGGAGTAGAAGTGACACAGGCAACGATTTCGCGTGATATTAAAGAGTTAAAGTTAGTAAAAATTCCAGCTGCAGATGGGAATTATCGCTATAGTTTACCGCAAGAATCAAATGAAGATTTGTTTAATAAATTATTACGCTTATTAAAAACGGCTTGTATTGCGATTGATTCCATGGATAAAATGATTATGATTAAGACGATTCCTGGCAATGCTTCTGCGGTGGGGAATCTACTAGATAAATGTTTTAAAGAAGAATTATTTGGCTTACTGAATGATGATGATAGTATTTTGATGATTTTACGTACAGAACAAGATTGTGCGACGATTTATCAAAAACTACGCAACTTTTAAGCAGATTAGAGGGAAGAAATGTGATTTTAGAGCTTTCTATACAAAATTTTGCGATTATTTCAGAATTACATTTGCACTTTAAACCAGGGATGACTGCTCTCACTGGGGAAACAGGGGCGGG
>JAEWFE010000347.1 GCA_023389005.1 Bacillota bacterium | reverse complement strand
AAACCAATACCATGCCACAATGGGCGGGTAGTTCATGGTACTTCTTACGCTATGTTGATCCACACAACAAACAAGCCTTGGCCGATTATGAAAAATTAAAACAATGGTTGCCAGTAGATATTTACATCGGGGGAGCTGAACATGCGGTATTACACTTATTGTATGCTCGTTTCTGGCATAAATTCTTGTATGATTTAGGCGTAGTGCCAACGAAAGAACCATTCCAAAAATTATTTAACCAAGGCATGATTTTAGGCGAAAACAATGAAAAAATGTCTAAATCTCGTGGCAATGTCGTCAACCCAGATGATGTCGTGAAACAATATGGTGCCGATACTTTACGTCTTTATGAAATGTTTATGGGACCATTAGATGCTTCGATTGCCTGGAGCGAAAATGGCCTTGAAGGTAGCCGTAAATTCTTAGACCGTGTATGGCGTTTGATTGTTGATGAAAATGGTAAACTGAGAGATCGCATCACAACCTTTAACGATGGTAAATTAGATAAAGTCTATAACCAAACTGTGAAGAAAGTGACAGAAGACTTCGAAAACCTACACTTTAACACAGCTATTTCGCAAATGATGGTCTTTGTCAATGAAGCTTATAAGGCAGATGCACTTCCTTATGCTTATATTGAAGGCTTTGTTCAATTATTAGCGCCAATTGCTCCACATATCGCTGAAGAATTGTGGGAAATCTTAGGTAATGAAGGCGGCATTTCTTATGTGCCATGGCCTACCTTTGATGAAGCAGCTTTAGTTGAATCAGAAGTGGAAATTGTTTGCCAAATCAACGGAAAAGTCCGTGCGAAACTGATGGTACCAGTCGATAGTAGTAAAGATGCCTTAGAAGAGCTTGCTTTAGCCAATGAACAAATCAAAGAACACATTGCTGGCAAGACGGTTCGTAAAGTGATTGCTGTACCAAATAAATTAGTTAATATCGTAGCAAACTAAGTATAATAATAGAGGTCTTCCCATTTGATGATGCTGGAAAGACCTCTATTTTTTGAAATGAAAAAATAGAAATGAATTTATACAAAAAAGAAACGATGACCACTTGTATATAATTATCCAAATTTCTAAATTCTTTTTTGAAGCGAGTATTAAGCTCTAAGTTATATTTCTTCATCTAGTTCACTCCAAAATTCTGCTACAGGTGTAGATTTGTACCCACTATTTACATAGTCCTGATACGCTTCTTTTGCAATAACGAGATCATATTCGTCCTCTATGCGTTCAAATAACGCTTGTTTAAATGCTTCTTCTAAGGATATTGCATGGCTTTTTGCATAACTTTCCGCAAGCTTTCTTTCTTCTGATAATCTGATAAAAAATGCCATAATCCCTTCTCCTCCATTGTGGTTTCTAAAGTATATTTTGCTACTTCAAAGTCCGTTAGTCAAATATCACAGTGGAATTTTAATTAAGTAGCTAGTTGATGCATATTTGTTATAAAAAGTATGAAATGTTTTGATTTTTGAGCAGTCTGGTGTGCTTTTGAAAAACTATTTGTTATAATGTAAAAAACGAATAGAAAACGAGGTCAAGTGATGTCTTATTCAGAACTTTTACATAAAGCAGCGATTCGTCCGTTTTTATTGGAAATGCGCATTGGCTTGGAAAAGGAAAGTCAACGTGTCGATTTAGCGGGCAATCTAGCAAAAAGCGATCATCCCAAAACATTAGGAAGTCGGACTTTTCATCCATATATTCAAACAGATTTTGCCGAAACGCAGGTCGAATTAATTACCCCAGTGACAAATAGTCCAAAAGAAGCTTTGCGAAAATTAGCAATGATTCATGATGTTATTTATCGTTCTATGGATCCTGAGGAAATGCTTTGGCCCTTAAGTATGCCGCCAGCTTTGCCTGATGAGGAAGACCAAATTATGATTGCCAAACTAAAAAACAAGGAAGATGTGTTATACCGTCGTTATTTGGCAAAAGTTTATGGCAAACGTAAGCAAATGGTTAGTGGGATTCATGTTAATATCGAGTTAGGTCAAAGATTCATGACGACCCTTCATCAATTAGACAATAGTCCAGTGAGTTCGGCTGCCTTTCGTACACAAGTGTATCTGCACCTCGCACAGCAATACTTACATTATCGTTATGTTTACACTTATCTATTTGGGGCTTCTCCACTTCCGGAAAAGAACTATTGTCTATCTGATGCCCCTCATGATTATGTTCGCAGTATTCGTAATTCTAAAGCCGGCTATCAAAACAAAGAAGCCCTTCATGTCAGCTTTGAAAGTTTCGACCAGTATTGTCAGGATTTAAAACAGCTAGTCGCCCAAGGAAAATTGATTGAAGAAAAAGAGTTCTATTCAGCTGTGCGTTTGCGTCAAGGAAAAGGCAAAGAGTATTTAGAAGATGCGATTCGTTATATTGAATTACGTAATGTGGACTTAAATCCTTTTGAAGCGATTGGTATCAATGAAGAACAGCTTGTTTTTATCCAAGTATTCTTATTATATTTATTAACCCAAGAAGCGCCAAGTGATGTCGATGCCTTTTTACAACTTGGCGAGCAATACAACCAACAAGTCGCCATGGAGCATCCTGAAAAAGAAAGTGCCTTGCAAGAAGAAGTGATTCGCATTATTGATGAATTGGTGGCTTTAGTCAAAGAGTTAGATTTACCAGTAGAACAAGCATGGCTTAAAAAATGGCAAAAAATGGCGCGCCACCCACAAGCCACGCTAGCTAGTGAGTACATTACTAAATTAAAAAACCAAACGCAACACGAACTGGCAACGCAATTAGGACGTCAATATCACGAGCAAGCTTGGGCGCATCCTTATCAGTTGGCAGGATATCGTAACATGGAACTATCTACACAAATCATGATGTTTGATGCCATTCAAAAAGGCGTGACAGTTGAAGTATTGGATGAGGTCGATCAGTTTATCAAATTAACTTACGATGGCCAAACAGAATATGTGAAAAAGGCGAATATGACCAGTAAAGATAACTATGTCGTCCCATTAATCATGGAAAATAAAGTGGTAACGAAAAAAGTGCTTGCTGCTTCTCATTTTAGAGTCCCTCAAGGTGCGGAATATCAAGATTTAGCCAGTGCCTTAAGAGATTATCCTAAATATGCGCAAGGAAAAGTAGTGATTAAGCCTAAGAGTACCAACTACGGGCTAGGAATTACGATTTTTAAAGAGGCGATGAGTCAAGCTGATTATCAAAAAGCCTTAGAAATTGCTTTTAAAGAAGATATCGATGTTTTGGTAGAAGAATATTTTGCTGGTACTGAATATCGTTTCTTTGTGATTAATGGTCAGACCAAGGCCATCATGTTACGGGTGCCAGCAAATGTCAAAGGCGATGGGGTACACACTATTAGTGAATTAGTTGAACAAAAAAACCAAGATATTTTACGCGGCACGCATCATCGTTATCCATTAGAAAAAATTCAGTTAGGCGATATCGAAGCGTTGATGCTTAAAGAACAGGGATATGATTTTGAAACAATCTTGCCAAAGGATGTCACAGCTTGGTTGAGAGAAAATTCAAATATCTCCACAGGTGGCGATTCGATTGATATGACCGATGAAATTCCGGATGATTATAAGCAAATTGCCGCTCAAGCAGTCGAAGCATTGGGAGCGAAAATTTCAGGTATTGATTTAATTATTCCAGATTATCATCAAAGTGCCACTGCGCCAGACGCTTATGGGATTATTGAGGCGAATTTCAACCCAGCTATGCATATGCACGCCTATCCCTACCAAGGAAAAGGTCGCCGTTTAACCTTAGAAGTGTTGCAGCTGCTGTTTCCAACCTTGAAAATATAAAAAGGCTCGCCCAACTTGATTGGCGAACCTTATGAAAAGAGCTTATGCCAAAAAGATTCATGTTTTTTGGGTGTAGGCTCTTTTGTGTTTGATGGATATTTTTCAGCAATATCAATGATCGCTTCGTTGACTGCCTGACTAT
>JAEWFE010000226.1 GCA_023389005.1 Bacillota bacterium | reverse complement strand
TCATCGACGTGTTCCCCACTACTATTAGGACCACGGTGAATAATTGTATCCATCATCGCATTGACAATTCGTTTCTTTTCTTGTAAATCGGATTGTTGGTTAATAAACCCTACGATACCACACATATGAATAATCCTTCTTTCATCTATTTCAAAAAGTTATTAACTAAAATTTTCAATCGACTTCAAGTATAGCATAGATTCTAGCACGTTTCATTAATTTTTCATCGACTTTAGAAAAAATAAGAAAAAGAAATACACACCTTCAACCAAGAAAATGTGTATCTCTCAAGCTTATTTCATAAAATCATACGGACTAATGTTTTCCATTCCTATCATGGGATCAATTTGTCCATTTTGAATGACTGCAGCAGTTAAATATTCAGGTAATGCGGCTTGCTCTTTTACCGTTGCTAGGTCATTCGTGCTACTTTGGGCTAAATCCGCTGCTTTTTCTTCAACAATGGATTTTTTAGCTGCATCAGTCTCTGTTTCATAATCAATGCCCTGAGTCTCTTCGACAGCAAATAAGTCCATCACTTCACTGGCTGATTCTTTGACTTTAATGATTGGCTCACTGACTGGTGATTGGGAAAGTTGTCCTGGTGCTACTTGATTTTCATTCGTTTTCTCTTTAGCTGTGCGGAGCGGTTTTATTTCGACTTCTTCATGAGAATTATCGCTATACATCGCATCCTCATATTGTTGCACCTTCAAATACATCATGTCCGTCATCTGATCGTGCTCTAAAATCCGCTTGGCTAAAGTCGTCTGGCGGTTGGCGGATACATGCGTCACACAAGTTTGAAAAGCCTCGACCTCGCCTAGTAAAATCAAGCGCTCCTTACTTCGTGTCACCGCCGTATACAATAAATTTCGCTGCAACATCCGCGAATATTGGCGCACCATCGGCAAAATCACCATATTAAATTCACTACCTTGGGACTTATGAATGGAACAACAATAAGCCAGCGTAATCTGATTCCACTCATTACGCGGATAAGTCACTTCATTACTATCAAAAGCAATCACCAACTCATCCATCTTACTTTCAGCATATTTTGCTTCAATAATACCGACAATAATCCCCATATCGCCATTAAAAACATTGAGTTCCGCAGAATTTACTAGCTGTAAGACTTTATCGCCAATTCGATAAGTTATCTCATTAAACTGCACTTCTTTTTTTCCAGGGGTGAGTGGATTGAAGATTTCTTGCATCATTTTATTTAACGCATCGATTCCGGCCATCCCACGATACATCGGTGCTAGCACTTGAATATCTTGTGAAGTAAAGCCTTTTTCCTTCGCTTTTTGGACAATTTGCGAAATCACCCCTTCAATTTGACTCGCCTGACAAGGAATAAAGCTACGGTCTGGCTGTTTTGTGACAAAATTCTGTGGTAGTCGTCCTTCTTTAATTTCATGGGCCAACGGAATAATGCTCGACCCTTCCCCTTGACGGTAAATCTCGGTTAATTCAGCTTGAGGAATTGCAGGCACACTCAACAAATCATGCAATACTTGGCCTGGTCCCACTGATGGCAATTGATCCTTATCACCAACCAAAATCACCTGCATATTTTCATTAATCGACTTAAAGAGCATATTGGCTAACCACGTATCGACCATCGACATCTCATCGACAATCAAGAGGCCGCCTTCTAACTCATTGACTTCCACTAAAGGTTTGCGCTCTTTCCCGTTAAGACCAAGCAAGCGATGAATGGTGCCACTAGGTAAGTCGGTCGTTTCATTCATCCGTTTGGCAGCTCGTCCAGTCGGTGCCGCTAAAAGAATCGGAAAAGTCGTCTCCGTATACTTATGAGCGGCTAAATCAATCTCATTTAATTCCGCAAATAGCTGCACAATCCCATTAACCACTGTAGTCTTTCCTGTCCCCGGACCACCTGTTAAAATAAATAACGGAGAAGTGATTGCCGCATGAATCGCCTCAACTTGAGAAGCGCCATAAGAAATGCCCAGACGTTTTTCAACTTTTCGCAATGCTTTTTCAATTTTTTCTTTTGGATAATTGATTTCTTTTTTTCGATTCAGCAAATGATTAATCGAGGTACTAATCCCATATTCCGAGAAGAACAAACTATTTTCATACAAATTCATCCCGTCTTGTTGGATCACCCCTTCTTGTGTCATTTCCATAATCACATCGGCTAAATCATTGGGCATAATCTCGACAGGTCGACTTTCTTCTAATAGGCGAATAGTTGATTCCAATAACGCTTGGGCCGTCACATAAGTATTGCCATTTTCGATACAAGACTGAAAAAGCTGATGAAACACAGCTGCTCGCAAACGTTCTTTACTATCATCTGCTATCCCGAGTTGGCTTGCTAGATAGTCGGCACGCTTAAAGCCAATCCCATCAATATCTTCAACTAGTTGATAAGGATTGGTTTCAATAACTTCAAGTGCTTGATTTTGATATTTTTGATAAATCGCAAAGGAAAGCTGACTCCCAAAGCCATATTTGGTTAAGCCCACAATTACTTTATCCATCCCATGATTTTGGGCAACGACATCGGCAACCATCTTTTGTTTGGCTTCAGTTAAACCGCTCACTTGGGCTAAACAATCCGGATTTTGAATAACCGCCTCAATGGCCTCTTCACCTAAAGCATCGACAATATTTGCCGCTAACTTCTTCCCAATTCCCGGAAAACGATCACTGGAAAAATACGCAATCAAGCCATTTTGTGAAGTAGGCTGAGTTTGTGAATAACTCTGAGACTGGAATTGTAACCCATAACGTGGATGCGTCACTAAAGTACCCTTAAACTCATAGCTTTCTCCTTCTTGGATTTGACCAAAAGTACCCGTCACGACAATTTCTTTTTCCGCAAAATCAAAGTCTTTCTCCTGAATTTTCACTAGCAAAACTTTGAAAAAATTACGTGGATTCTCAAAAAATGTAGCTACAATTGTCCCAACTAATTGGTTATCCACTGTCCTCACCTCACTTTTCAGCTAAAAAATTGGTCTCATTCCATACCTTTAATTGATAAGGTAAATCCCCTGTTTGTGTCTCTAAAATGGTTAAACTGCTATTTTTCAAGCTCCCTAATTCGCGCAATTCACTCAACGGTTTGCCTATCAACCAAGGAATACTTGCCGCAAACGAAGCCCCATGACCGACAAACAGTACCGGTCCTTCATTAAGATGTGCTTTGGCTGCCGTTGTGACCACATTTTCAATCCGTCTTAATAAATGTCCGATGGGTTCTCCATTAAAAGGCGTTGGATCGTATTTATCCAGTCGTTTACGCATTTGACTCGCTTCTGGGTATTCTTGATTCACCTCAGTAAACAAACGTCCTTCTAAGCGACCAAAGCCCATTTCACGCAAATCATCCGTAACAATAATCGGTACTTCTGTATTTAGATGTTTGGCAATTTCTTTAGCCGTTGTTAACGCACGGGGCGCACTTGAAGCATAAATCGCCGCAAATGGTACGTCTTTCAAATACTCTCCTAATTTTTGAATCTCAGCGTAACTTTCTGGTAAAAGTGGCGAATCACCTTCTCTACCTTGAAAGCGACCTTCTAAATTCCATTCTGTCCGTCCATGTCGTGTGAAATATAATTGCATACTGACCCTCTAATCTAATTTATCATTTTCATAGTGATGACTTAATTCTAATCCTGGAAAAGCTTGTTGGCGCAGTGCTTCATAGATGATTAACGCCGCCGTATTGGATAAATTCAAGGACCGCACATGGGTATCATTCATCGGAATACGCAAACACTTCTCTTCATTTTCACGCATAAAACTTTCCGGCAAGCCCTTTGTTTCTTTTCCAAACATAAAGTAGTGATCCGCACCATCATTGAAGTTCACCTCACTATATACTTTATTCGCAAACTTAGTAATCAAGTGCAAATGCGCCTCACTTGGTAAAGCCTTTAAAAATGCTTCTAAATTCTCATGATAGGTAATGTCCACACTGTGCCAATAATCCAGACCAGCCCGTTTTAAATGCTTATCATCTGTACTAAATCCTAATGGTTCGATTAGATGCAACGGGGTATTCGTCGCCGCACACGTTCTAGCAATATTCCCGGTATTGGCCGGAATTTCTGGTTCAAATAATACAATATGATTCACTTTATCTCTGACCTTTCTTAATCTATCTTATCTATTATTTATATAACTTCTCAGCGATAGGTAAACACACGAATTTCTTCGAGGCTTTCCGAGCTGCTTCACATCCTTGGGTACAAAAAAAACGTAACCCACTCGGTGTCTGGCACTGCGAGAGGCTACGTTAGTGAAGTATTTTTCACTAACTTTTATCAGAACAGGATACTGATAAAAACCAATGAAAAACAACTTGTGTATACTATATCACTCTCACTACTTCTTGGCAATAGAAAATTCAAAAAAACTTCAAATTTATCAAATATTTTTTCAAAAACAGCC
>JAEWFE010000197.1 GCA_023389005.1 Bacillota bacterium | reverse complement strand
CAGAAATCATTCAACAATTATACAGTACGTACGATAATATTTTGAATAATAATTTAAATGATCATATGGCGGTACTAACTGTCCTCTCCATCTTTTTAGCGATTAGTGCTACAGTTACTGGATTTTTCGGGATGAATGTGACTTTACCTATTAAAGATTCCCCTTATGCTTGGTTAGTAATTATTGGTATTAGCCTGATCATTTGCCTGATCTACGCTTTGATTTTACGTATTACTTTATGGAAAAAATGATGCACTTTGCAAAAAGGTTTGATACAATAAAGGAAATGAGTCGAGGTGAGAAAAATGGGCTTAAAATTTCAAAAAGATGATTTTTTAGAAAAGAAGTTAGAAGAATTTATTGTTTTTCCGAATGAGTTGAAAGAAAAGAAAGAAGAAGTCGATATCGAACGCTTCTTAAATCCTAAACCTAAAACTGAGAAAAAGAAAAACGAAGAAAAATAAGCCAAACGGGGCTGACCCAAAAGTATTTTAGCAAGATAATAAAAAAAGAAATCCTTATGATGAAATAAATAATTAATAAAAGACAAAGAAAATCCGAATGTTCAACTTGATTACTCATAAAATCAACGATGAACGTTCGGATTATTTACATACTCATTTTTTATTAGAGACTAATGGGTCAGCCCCATTTTTTATATTTTCACAATCACTTTTCCTTTGGCATGTCCTTTAGCAACATAGTCTAGGGCGGCTTGGATATCTTTAAAGTCATATTGGCGATCAATTTGTACGCTTAACTGATGATTTACTATCAACTCAAAAAGCGTTGCCAGTTGTTGCCCGTTGGGTTTCATAAATAAAAATTCATATTCGGCTTGAGCTTTTTTAGCGGCTTGCGTGATTTTACGAGATACTAATCCGAAAGCTTGCTGCCAAAATAGGTTTAAGCCATAAGATTGCGCAAACTTTTTATCGGGTAAACCTGAAACTGAAACGACTTTGCCTTGTGGTTTAACAACTTTAAAAGAATCTAACAAGGTCTTTCCACCGATTGTATCAAATACATAGTCGACTGGTGAACAAACCACAGTAAAATCTTGTTTCCGATAATCAATGACTAAATCAGCGCCTAACTCATAAAGAAATGAATGATTCTTAGCGCTCGCGGTTGTAATGACCTTTAAGCCACTATTTTTTGCTAATTGAATCATCGTGCTTCCTAAACCTCCAGCCCCTGCATGAATCAGTATGGACTCGCCAGCTTGAACCTGCATTTTTTCGAAAAGCGCTTGATAGGCTGTTAATCCAACTAAAGGTAAGGCCGCGGCTTGTTCGTCTGAAATATCTTCAGGTACAATCGCCATATTCTCTACATCATCAACTAAGTATTCGCAAAAGGTACCAATCTGATTTTTTGAAATGCGACCACTTACTCGCTGACCAACTTTTACTGACTTTACTTTACTCCCCACTTGCTCGACTGTCCCTACGTAATCATTACCTAATATCAAAGGAAAATCAAAATGAAGGAGCGGTTTTAACTTGCCTTGTTGAATTTTCAAGTCAACCGGATTAATACTTGTATGGCTAACCTTCACTATGACTTGATTGGGATTGACAATAGTAGGTTTTGCTAGGTTGCCAAGGATGATTTTTGCTTGACCGTATTTTTGAATATATGCTGCTTTCATTACTTTCCTACACTTTCTATCAACAATTTTGCCACTGCATGACCTGACATTGGATTTTGACCTGTAATCAATCGTCCATCGCGCACTGCATGTGGCATAAATGGTAATTTTTGCACAAAATGGGCACCGGCTTTTTTCGCTTCTTTTTCAGTTAAGAAGGGTACTTTCTTTAATTTCCCACTCAAAACTTCTTCAGCATTGGTAAAGCCTGTAATTTTTTTACCACTAATCAAGTACTGTTGATTCTTTAGTTTTAAATGCACAAGTCCTGCTAAACCATGACAGACAGATAAGACATAGCCATCTTTTTCATAAATCTCATTGACGACCCGTTCAATCTGTGGGTTATCTGGAAAATCCCATAAGACACCATGACCACCCGTAAAATATATGGCAAAATATTGATTCGCGTCTACTTGCTGAATAGAGACACTATTTTTTAGTGCTCTATCTTGAAAGTCTTTAGATTCATACACTTCATCCACTTCTTTAGATCGATAAATTTTTTTCATACTGCGTGAATCTAATGGAACTGTGCCACCATTTACACTAGCATAGTCAACTTCAAAGCCTGCTTTTTGTACATCATAGACAAACTCACAAGCCTCTGCTAACCATAATCCAGTCTTTTCCTTTTCTTCGCCATATTGTGAAACATTGGTAAGCATGACTAAAATCTTTTTCATTTGCTTTTCACCTCATTTAAGTAATCAATCACATCTACCAAGCGTTGACTTAATTGCGCTAATTCTTGCCAACGACGATTATCTGTTTCTAGATAATAATAATTTTTCGTCCCTTCTTTGCGCATCCCGACAACACCAGCGTCTTTTAATATTTTGATATGATGGGATACAGCAGGCCGACTTAAATGTGTTTTTTCGGTAATGGCTCCCACTCTTGCACCGCCTTCTTGCTTACAAGGGAGT
This sequence comes from Bacillota bacterium, assembly GCA_023389005.1. Classification (GTDB taxonomy): domain Bacteria; phylum Bacillota; class Bacilli; order Lactobacillales; family Enterococcaceae; genus Enterococcus_E. The sequence goes on along the minus strand of JAEWFE010000197.1, from coordinate 1,698 downwards.
TCAAACATGGCTTGTATCAGATATTGTCGCGTTTCATCCCCAATAGCTGCAAGTAAATCTGCTAAATCCGTAAATTCTTGTTGTATTCTATCTAACTCTGTTTGTTTGTCCATATGTTCTTCTCCTTTTTGTTCGGTTGAATAAATTAAACCATTAAACCATTTAAAATGCAACGAAAAGCGTGATTGGGAAAGAAAATCGAGACGAATAAAAAAGAGCATGGATGAATCCACACTCTTAGATACTTATTCACTTAAACCGCTCAAGGCTTCGATTGCCTGCCAAGCTTCTTCTTTCCCTTGTTTCGTCACTGATGAAAAAACAATAAAGGTATCTTCTTTTTCAAATCCTAGTGCTTTTTTAATCATGCTTTCGTGTTTATTCCACTTACCACGTGGGATTTTATCCGCTTTTGTCCCAACTACGATAACTGGAATTTCATAATACTTCAAAAATTGATACATCTGGATATCATCTTGGGTCGGTTCATGGCGCATATCGATTAATGATACGACTGCACGCAATTGTTCACGCTGGGTTAAATAGGTTTCAATCATTTTTCCCCATTTTGCTCGTTCAGTTTTTGAGACTTTTGCATACCCATAGCCTGGTACATCGACAAAATGCAAGCAATTTTCAATCAAATAAAAGTTAAGCGTCTGAGTTTTCCCTGGCTTAGAGGAAGTTCTTGCTAAATTTTTGCGATCAATTAGCGTATTAATAAATGAACTCTTTCCCACATTGGAACGTCCTGCTAGAGCGATTTCCGGTAAGTCGGTATCTGGATATTGCTTAGGAGCCACTGCACTAATAATAATTTCTGCTGAATGAACTTTCATCCCTTCATCCCTTTCTTAATTAGATTTCTAAAAAATAGAGGCTGACAATCTTGCCAACCTCATATTGCCCATTTATCCAGCTTTTTGTTCAGAATAAATGATTTTCGGTTTTCCTTCTTCTAGAGCAGCTTCTTTGGTTATAATCACTTTTTCAATCGTATCATCAGAAGGAATTTCAAACATGACATCAAGCATAATGCCTTCAATAATCGAACGTAAGCCACGTGCGCCAGTATTACGTTCAATCGCTTTTTTGGCAATGGCTTCTAATGCTTCACGTTCGAATTCTAATTCTGTATGATCTAGTGCAAGTAATTTTTGATATTGCTTCACTAAGGCATTTTTTGGCTCAGTTAAAATCCGAACCAAATCATCCACCGTAAGTTTTTCCAATGCGGTCATCACTGGTAAACGTCCGATAAATTCAGGAATCAAACCAAATTTTAGCAAATCTTCTGGAATAATATGTTGCATGATACTTTCATTTTCATTTAATTTCTTGTTTGAAGTACCAAATCCAATGGTCTTTTCACCCATCCGATTTTTAACAATTGTTTCAATTCCGTCAAAAGCACCACCAACGATAAACAAAATATTTGTCGTATCAATTTGAATCATTTCCTGATGGGGATGTTTACGACCACCTTGAGGAGGAACAGAAGCAACGGTCCCTTCTAAAATTTTAAGTAAGGCTTGTTGCACCCCTTCACCAGAAACATCACGGGTAATCGAGACATTTTCGCTCTTTCTGGCAATTTTATCAATTTCATCAATATAGATAATCCCACGTTGGGCACGTTCAACATTAAAGTCTGCTGCTTGTAATAATTTTAGCAAGATATTTTCGACATCTTCACCA
>JAEWFE010000179.1 GCA_023389005.1 Bacillota bacterium | reverse complement strand
CCTGAGCGATGGATATCTTTAGGTAAAACTTTGGTACCTAAGATAAAGGTTAAAATACCGATTGGAATATTAATCCAGAAGATATAGCCCCAGGGTAACTGTCCTAAGATTACCCCACCAATTCCTGGACCAGCGATTGAACCTAGTGAGACAAAAGCACCGATTGAGCCTAGTGCCCGTCCTCTTTCACTCATTGGAAAAACTTCTGTGATAATACCGGTATTGGTGGCCATCGTCATACTTGCACCGATTGCTTGAATAATACGAGCGACCAATAATAGTCCTAATGAATGGTTGAAGCCACATAAAAAAGAACCTAAAGTAAAAATAATCATCCCTAGACGAAATACTTTAATTTTTCCAATGCTGTCTCCTAATTTACCAAAGACTAACAGACATGCACAGGCAGTCATTAAATAAATCGAAACTACCCACTCTACTTGGTTCATTGGAATATGTAAATCTTTTGAAATGACCGGTAATGCGATGTTTACAATACTACCATCTAAAGTGGACATAAATGTAAAACTAGCCACTGCAATTAAAATAAGCCAGCGATTTTTTTGAACGATAGGATTGTCCTGATAAGTCGGCAAAACAATCTCCCCCTTTAAATAAAATTTGGCGTAAAGTATCATAACACGAAAAACTAAAAAAAGCGAATAAAACCACTAGCTCAATAAAATGAGAACTAGTGGTTTTAAAAGAATTTATCGAATAATCGCTGAGAAGTTTTCAGTTAAAGCTTTGGTTACTTTTTCCATCGCTTTATTCACTTCTTCATCTGTTAAAGTGGCTTCAGGATTCGTAAATGTTAGTGAATAAGCTAATGATTTGAAGCCTAGGTTGATATTTTTACCTTGATAGACATCAAAAATAGCGACATCACTTAAGAATCTACCAGCAGCTTGTTTAATGACGCTGACAACTTCTTGGTTTGAAATCTTTTCTGATACCAACATCGCAATATCACGTGACATGGATGGGAATTTAGAAACTGGTTTGAAGCTAAATTGACCAAAGGATGCCGCAATTAAAGCTTCAACATTTAATTCTGCGACATAAGTTTCTGGAATGTCGTAAGCTTTAGCCGTTGTTGGGTGTACTTGACCAACAAACCCAATTAATTCTTCCCCTAAGTAGATATAGGCACTTCTACCTGGATGTAAATCCTTCATGTTTTGCGCGCGTTGATATTTAATTTCATCAGCAACACTTAACTTTTCAAATAATTGATCTAAAATACCTTTTGCATGGTAGAAATCAACTTTTTCATTTGCAGTTTGCCAATCTTTAGTCTGCCATTGTCCACTTAAAGCAAAAGCAATATGGTTTTCTTCTAAAGGCAAGTTTTTATTAGGATTTTCATTTTGATAGAAGACACGACCAACTTCATACAAGGCGATTTGGGTATTTCTTCTAGCAACATTATATTGCACATCATCAAGTAACCCACTGATTAGATTCATACGTAATACACTACGATCTTCAGTCATTGGCCAATCTAGACGTGTCACGATGCTATCCTTAAATGTAAATTGTTTAGATTTTTCTTCAGTCGTTAAGGCGTAACTGATTGCTTCGTTTAATCCATCGCCTTCTAATAATGTGCGGATTTTACGTAATGCTTTTTGCTCAGGAGTTAAGCTTCCTGCAACGGTTTCGCCACTAGGTAGTGTTGAAGGAAGTTGATTGTAACCATAAATACGCGCTACTTCTTCAATTAAATCAGCTTCAATACTAATATCCCAACGTCTTGGCGGCACATTGACTTGATAAGCAGTTTCGTTGCGCTCGAAAGTAAAACCAAGGGCTGTAAAAATTTCATCCACTTGTTCAACCGTTAAATCAGTTCCAAGATATTGATTGATACGTTCTAATTTGACACCTACAGTTACATCTTTCGCATCCACACTTGAGCCAATAACTGCCCCAGCTAAGACTTCTCCTCCTGCTAATTGTTGAATCATCGCAGCGGCAAAGTCACAAGCTTGACTCACAGATGCACGGTTAATGCCTTTTTCAAAACGCGCAGATGATTCACTACGTAGATTAAAGGCTTTAGATGCTTTACGAATCGCAATAGGTTCAAATAAAGCAGCTTCTAAGGCAACGGTTGTAGTTGTTTCAATAATTTCAGAATCTCTACCCCCCATGACCCCTGCTAAGGCTACAGGCTCTTTTCCGTTGGTAATAACGATTTGTTCTGGTGTTAGTTCACGTGTTTCGTCATCTAAAGTCACTAAGGTTTCACCAGCTTTTGCACGACGAACAACAATTTCTTGACTATTTAGACGATCGTAGTCAAAAGCATGTAAGGGTTGACCAAATAGCATGAGTACATAGTTGGTTACATCGACAACATTATTAATTGGGCGAATTCCTGCATTCATTAAACGATTTTGTAGCCATTGAGGACTTGGCGCGATTTTCACATTTTCAATGACACGAATTTGGTAACTTGGCGCATCAGTCGTATCTTCTACGCTCACTTTGATTTTATTGCTAGCTAATTGATTACTTTCGACTAATGGTAGGTCCTTGAATTGTGGTGTTTGACGATAGATAGCACCAACTTCGTAAGCCACCCCACGCATACTTAAAGCATCAGCACGGTTTGGTGTAATAGATAGTTCGATCAAATCATCATCCATATCTAAATATTTAAAGACTTCCTCTCCACAAACGGCGTCTTCAGGTAAATATTGAATCCCTTCAGAATATTCTTTTGGAATGACGTTATCCGCATAGCCGATTTCTTGTAAGGAACAAATCATCCCATTCGAAACTTGCCCACGCATTTTCCCTTTTTTAATTTTGACATTTCCAGCAATTCTAGAGCCTGGTAAAGCAACGATGACTTTAATGCCGGCTTTGACATTTGGTGCGCCACAAACGATTTGAGATAATTCTTCTTCACCAATATCTACTTGGCAAATAGATAGATGATCAGAATCAGGATGTGGCACGCATTCTTTTACTTCACCAACGACAATTTTTTTCAACCCATCCATTGGTCTTGTTACTGCTTCGACTTCGATACCAGTTAATGACATTTGATCGGCTAATTCTTTCGCAGTGACTTTTGATAAATCTAAGTATTCATTTAACCATTTATATGAAACTAACATTCACTTACTCCCCCTTAAACTGACTAATAAAGCGTAAATCATTAAGATAGAAGTTACGGATATCATTGACACCATAACGTAACATGGCGATGCGGTCTGGTCCTAAACCAAAAGCAAAACCTGAGTAAACTTCTGGATCAATACCAGACATCTTCAAGACATTTGGATGCACCATACCTGCCCCTAAAATCTCAATCCAACCGGTGTGCTTACATACGGAGCAACCTTCACCACCACATTTGAAACAACTAACATCGACTTCAACACTTGGTTCAGTAAATGGGAAATAGCTTGGACGTAGACGAATTTTGCGATCTGCACCAAACATTTTTTGCATGACTTCTTCTAATGTTCCTTTTAAATCAGCCATTGTAACATTCTTATCAATTACTAATCCTTCAATTTGATGGAATTGATGAGAGTGAGTCGCATCATCAGTATCACGACGGAATACTTTACCTGGTGAAATCATGCGTAATGCCCCTTTAGAGAAATCATGTTTTTCCATGGTGCGCGCTTGTACCGGTGAAGTATGGGTACGAATTAAAATTTCATCAGAGATATAAAAAGTATCTTGCATATC
>JAEWFE010000286.1 GCA_023389005.1 Bacillota bacterium | reverse complement strand
GTCGCAGCTAAAGTCAAAAATTATTTGCCACAAAGCAATAGTCGAATGGTGCTATTTTCCATTGAAGCGATGAAAACGATTCTTTTGATTTTGCTTAGCTTCTACTTTGAATCACCTGTACTGTTTTTGCTTGTTTTCCTTTTGGAGATATGTCATACGTTGTTTTCTAGTAAGTTATATGCGATGGTTCCCAATTTAATTGCTAGTAATAATTTGATTCGTTTTAATTCAGTATATACAAGTATTGGTTCGCTCTCTTATTTTTTAGCACCGATGATTGTTGGGGTTAATCTCACGCATCATCAGCATTATCTATTTGTCTTATATGCTTTGCTAGTTTTAATTGGTTCGATAGGCTTGTTATTTATGCATATCCAAATGAATGAGGATAAAAAGACTAAACAAGCAGAGAAAGTCAGACATAATTATCAATTTATGAGTATTATGAGGCATCCTACTGCTTTTTTGATGATGATGGTGATAGGTTTGCTAAGTTCAATAGGTGTACTTTTTGATACGTATGAAGTGAGGTATCTTATCCAAGGAATAGGTCTGAGCGAGCAGCAATATTCTTTTTCGCTCTCATTTTTAGCTGGTTGTTTTTTGGTGACGAGTGTGTTGTTGAGCTTTAAAAAAGAGTTTAAATCACCTAAAAATGTATTTTTAATAGGAATGTTTATTTATATTTTGTATTTGATTCTGTTTTCGTTTGCTAAAAGCTATTTTCAGGTTTTATTTAGTTACATTTTGCTTGCGGTAGGACAAACGATTGCTGGGCTTGTGCAAAATGTTTATGTACAACAAAGTTTACCTGATGAAGAGATTCAAAATTACATGGTATGGGATGAAGTTTTAAGTCGGAGTATTTCGGGGGCCTTTGTTTTGGCAGTGGGAGTATTTTCACCTGATGTGACTGCGCTTTTTGTTGTATTCCAAAGTTTTAGCTTGATTGCAATGGGAATGTTCCTTGTTTTTCTTTTAGTGAGTATAAGTTTGAAAAAGAAGACGTAAATTTTTGGCGCATATCCTAGAATGTTTTTACAGAGTCATATTAGTTAAAAACCGAGAAACTTTTTTGTGGAAGTTCTCGGTTTTTACTAATTTCGTCAAACTTTTTTAAAATACATCCTCATTTAATAAGAAATGAAAGACGTTCAGGTGACGAATACCATTTTGCGAGAAATCCAGTTCATCCATTGTGATTACATATTTTGGAAAATGATCTTGAATTTTTTCAAATGGTTGAAATTCACGATGCTTGGTTTTCTCATCTAAAATAGATAAGGCTACTTGAATATAGTATTTTTCATCTTGACGTTGCGCAATAAAATCAATTTCATAATGATCAAATTTACCAACGTAGACTTTATACCCTCGACGAATGAGTTCAAGGTAGACAATATTTTCTAAATCATGCCCTAGGTTAGAGTGCTTATAGCCGATAAGTTGATTTCTTAGTCCGGTATCTACGAGATAATATTTGCCGTTGGTTCGTAATATTTCCTTTCCTCGTAAATCATATCTATGACAAGGATAAAGGATGTAGGCATTACACATTAACACAAGATAATTATCAATAGTGTCAGCTGAGATTCGTGAACCATTGGAACGTAATGTATTGGCGATTTTATTGACAGAAATAGGATTGCCGATATTGTCAAAAATAAATTTAGCTACTTTGTGGAAATTTCCGACATCCCTAATTTCTCCAAACTTAATAATATCTCTTGTAAAGATAGAATCGAAAAGACCTTGATTAATGGTTTGAATGAGCTGTTCATCGTTTACTAAACTAGGCGCTGGAAAAGAACCGTTTTTAATATATTCTTGGTAATGGGCAGCAAGATTGGTAGGTTCATATTGCTTAAAGGTTAAGAATTCTTTGAACGACAAAGGATAGACTTTGATTTCGATGTAGCGACCAGCGAGATAAGTAAGATACTCACCGGAAAAAAGTCTTGAATTTGAGCCTGTAATATAAATATCCAGGTTAAAGCTAACTTTTAGACTATTGATGACGCGCGACCATTGAAAAATTTCTTGGGCTTCATCAATTAGTAAATAATACCTTTTGTCAGAGGTGACTTGTTGCGTGATATATTCATAGAGCTTTTTTCCATCTCTCAACACGTCATTAGTCATTTTTTCATAACTGATTTCGATAATTTGCTTTGATTGCACACCATGATTCATTAAATAGTCTTTAAAAAGCATTAATAATGTAGATTTACCACAGCGGCGTACTCCGGTGATTACTTTGACAAAATCGCTGTCTTTAGCACGAATCATTTGTTCTAGATAAAAAGGACGATTGTACATTTTTTGCACCTCCCTATTTAGAAGTATAGCAAACCTCTCTCTTTTTCGCAATTTTCTAGAGTATAAGTGTAAAAACTTTTATATTTCGGAAGTTTATAGAGTATAGGTGTAAAAACTTTTTGATTTCATAAGTTTCTAGAGTATAAGTTAGAAAACTTTTGGATTTCCTAAGTTTATCGAGTATAGGTGGGAATTTTTCGCAAATTTCCTTAGCGCTCATGAACGCAAAATTCACCTTGAGAACCAAAATGAAAAATTTCATGAAAGCTTGACAAATAGGCTAGAATTGTCTAAAATACATAGATGCAAAAACTATCAAAAAGTATTATCAGTAGGAACGAAATATTGTCCGTTTCGGCTGTAGCATAAGGAAAACAAAAGTAGAACAGGGATTTGAACGCTTTCTATTTTTGATTTTTTTTTGCCTTTAAGCCGCAAAAAATACGTTTTGTTACTAAAGTTTAATATTTGTAACAAAAAAGTAATATTGGTTGGTAGCTATTTTGAAAGATTTTTGAAGGGGTGAAGAGCTTGGCTGGACACGTAGTAAAATACGGAAAGCACCGCGAACGTAGAAGTTTCGCACGTATCAGT
>JAEWFE010000158.1 GCA_023389005.1 Bacillota bacterium | reverse complement strand
ATAACGAATGGCATCCAGGAATGTCGGGTGTCGCTCTTACACCACTAGATGCAGCTTTAAATATTCGTTGGCCAATTCCAATTGATGCACAAAATCGCGAACAAATTTCTGAAAAAGATAGTAAGGCACCTACACTAAAAGAAGTGCTTGGATAAGTATTTGTTAGAAGCTATTTTTCTCTCAATCAAACAGAGAAAAATAGCTTTTTTTACGCTTAGGAATGTGAGGTAGCTTTGAAAGGTATAAGTAGATAAGATTTTTCTAGCTTATTTCCATCTAGCCTCTTTTTATCAAACAGTTCCCCCATTGTACCCACCAAGTCATTTCCTAAATCAGTTAAATGATAAGTAACAGAAGGTGGAACAGTCTGATAGTCATGACGATAAACTAAAGCATCTCCTAGAAGAGAAAGAAGAGATGATTCAATTTCAAACTCAGTATTGTTCAGATTTGAAGCAACTACAATTTTAAAGCCTCATTATACCTTCTTTCTCTATGAAAAGAGCAGCTAACTTTTCGATTAACTGCTCAGGATTTCTTTTTATCACAACTATTTATTCTGATTAAAGGTTCTTATTTTAACACTATCCAAACACCCGACTTAGTTGAGCCTTTTCTGGTGATTCTTCCCCTTTCTTTTAGAAGATTAATATTGTACTTCACTCCACTAATTGAAGCTCCAATCCTTTCTGCGAGTTCCTTGATTGTAATATGAGGATCGGCACTCATCAAGTCAATAATTTGCTTACTCATGGAAGTTTTTTTTCCAATTTCTAGGCCAGTTTCTAGGCTAGTTTCTAGGCCAGTACCAGCCAAGAAATGATCCTTTAAGAATTCAGGCTGAATATAAATAATTGCATTTGTGTAATTTCCTAAATCGTCATTTGGTAAAAAGACAATTTCAGGGGAAAGATTGGCTTCCATGGCTTCTTTTGCCCTTCTGATTCCAGAACCATATGATTCAATCAAATCTAAAGCATAAAACATATCTTTTAATTCTTTATTCAGGTACTGTCTTTTATCAAAACTTCTCTCCTTATTCAAGGCCTCGATTGTAACCGGAGGAAGTGGACGGTTGGGATTTACAAAAGAGATTCTATCTTTATAAACATAGATTCCAACATATTCATTCTCATCGTACTCTTTGTGTAAAATAGCATTTGTTGCTAATTCTTCAAATGCTGAAACAGGATAGTTATAGATGATCTTGTGTTCCATGCGATCTGGATAACGTAAAGTATAAGAACGCATGATATTGTCTTGAAAATAGCGAACAATCTGCTTTGCTTGTAACCATACTGGAGCATCGAATGTTGTTCTCTCCATCTTATCTGTTCCATCAATTTCACGAATGATTTCTACTTGCGCATTGGGAATAAAGCGATTTGGTTTTTCACAAAACATCAAAACAGCAAAGTTTTTTGCTCTAAACCCACCATATTCACTTTCATCAATTAATCCTAATGCCTTTGCCATTTCTAATTTAGAAAGATTTCTAAGATCCTCTTTGGCTTCTGTCAGAGTAAGATATTCTTTCATATATTCATAGCTCAAATCATCAAGCGTAGCTGTTTTATTTAAACTTGAACTGAAATTAAAATTCGCAAATTTCTTTAGTAGCTCAAATTCTTCTGTAGTATTGGGCAGCTTTGAATCTCTTGAAACTCGAATATATCTTCCAGATTTAAGCCCAATCTCCTTATTCTTTTCAGCTTTCTCGGTCGTTTGACATGGTCCTTTTACGCTTGGCTCAACAGCAATGACAATATAGTATTCATCATCAATCATATCTTGAACAAGCTGATAGCTAATTTTAGGCGTGATATAGGAAAGTAATGATTTAAGCTGATTTTCAATACTCTCAATCATTGCTTCTTTAATGCCGGAGATTGGACGCTTTGGGATTGCCTTTTCTTTTGTTTCTTTATCATCCACTTCCTCTACACCAATAAAAATCAGTCCAATCTCATTATTCATGTAATTGTTTGCAAAAGCACATGCTGTTTTCAAGATTTTATCTTTAAAGTGAGCTGATTTCTTATATTCGATATAGCTATTTTCAAGCACCCGTTTTTCTAAAATATCATGAGCCATCCTCTGTATATCAGAACGCTGCATTATAGTTCACCTCACCTTTATATTTTTGTTTAATTATAACATTTCTTTGTATCTATTGCTATTTTTTTCACAATAACGAAGGGTTGTTGTGAAAGTGAAAATCAAAAATATAACAAGGAAAAAATCGTAAAAATATTGACACATACTTGTTTTGGATAATGATTGGAAAAAGTGCATAAAAATGATAGGGTAGATACAAAGCTTTTACGAAAGAAGTCTTAGTCATGATAGAAAAACTTTGCTATGTATGCATGATAGTACTGCTAATCATCCTACAATTGACGCAGGTTCTCCCAATCGCCGGTTTTTTCCTGGCTTTAGGTGTTCTAGCGCTTATCTTAGCCCTGCGCATCGGTATTTTCCATCAAACGCAATTGGCATTACTCGTGGATGAAAACATGCCGGCCCAACTTCAGCAACAGCGCAGGAAGCAAACAGCTATTTTGGCACTGTTACTGGCTGTTCTCTTTTTTGTGCTAGCTTATATTAGCTAAAATGTTTCACGTGGAACAATTAAAACGATTGATACGAACGAAGACATCACAAAAAATAAAAAGGAATCATGAGCATACAAATACTTGAACTAGACCAATGTGATACGTACCTTCAACCCATTGTTCAATTATGGGAGGCAAATGTGAAGGTCACGCATACTTTTTTAACGGAAGAAGAAATTCAAAACATTAAACAATATGTTCCTCAAGCTGTAGCACATGTGCCCCATCTTTGTATTGCATTATCCGAAAAAGGAGAACTACTCGGTTTTATCGGTGTAGCAGACCAGCGTTTGGAAATGTTGTTTATTCAAGTCAATGCGCGCGGTCAAGGCATCGGCAAACAGTTACTAAGGTATGCGATAAAAAACTTTGCCGTCAAGGAATTAACCGTTAATGAACAAAATCCACAGGCAATTGGTTTTTATGAACATCTTGGCTTTGTAACCTATAAGCGCACCGACCTAGATGAAGAGGGACAGCCTTATCCATTGTTATACATGAAACTTGCGCCAAACCATGAAAACGAGTGCCATTTCTCATAATTTTCACTTTACTATTTCTGCGTTTGGGGGTACAATTTTAGCTGTATACTAAATTGAAACTTGTATAAAAATTTTTGTAAAGGATGAACAGAATATGTCAAAAATACGCGTAAGATATGCTCCAAGTCCAACTGGGCATCTACACATTGGGAATGCTCGTACTGCGTTATTTAACTATCTGTATGCACGTCACAATGGCGGCGACTTCATTATCCGTATTGAAGACACAGATTTAAAACGCAATATCGCGGATGGAGAAAAGAGCCAATTAGAAAACTTAGACTGGTTAGGAATGAACTGGGATGAGTCTGCTCAAAAACCAGGGAAAGTAGGTCCTTACCGTCAATCTGAGCGTAAAGAAATCTATCAACCTTTAATTGACCAACTACTTGCTAGCAACTTGGCTTACAAATGCTACTGTACGGAAGAAGAGCTAGAAGCCGAACGTGAAGCTCAACGTGCACGCGGCGAAATCCCTCGCTATGCTGGCACTTGTGCACACTTAACACCAGAAGAACAAGCGCAAAAAGAAGCACAAGGCATCAAACCAGTGATTCGTTTCCGTGTACCAAAAAATCGTGAATACCGTTTTGATGATATCGTAAAAGGTGAAATCGTCTTTGAATCAGACAATGTTGGTGGCGATTTTGTGATTCAAAAACGTGATGGCATGCCAACTTATAACTTTGCCGTGGCAGTCGATGATCACATGATGGGCATCACACATGTATTACGTGGCGATGACCATATTGCCAACACACCAAAACAATTGATGATTTACGAAGCATTTGGTTGGAAACCACCAAAATTCGGTCATATGACACTCATCATCAATAGCGAAACGGGTAAGAAATTAAGTAAACGTGACGAAACAATTCTACAATTTATCGAACAATATCGTGATTTAGGTTACCTACCAGAAGCGATGTTTAACTTTATCGCGCTTTTAGGTTGGTCTCCAGTGGGCGAAGACGAAATCTTTAGTCAAGAACAATTAATCGAAATGTTTGATCCAAATCGTTTAAGTAAGTCACCAGCGGCTTTTGATGCGAAGAAATTAGAATGGATTAACAACCAATACATGAAGAAAATGGATCTTGACCGTTTAACTGAAATGTGTGTTCCATTCTTGCAAAAAGCTGGTCGCATCAAAGAAGATTTATCCGCTGAAGATTTAGCTTGGGTGAAACAATTAGTCGCTTTATATCAACCACAAATGAGCTATGCAGCACAAATCGTGGCAGTTTCTGAATTATTCTTCATCGAACACCCTGTTTTAGATGAGGCAGCAAAAGAAGTGCTAGCAGGTGAAACAGTCCCAACTGTCTTAGCCGCCTTCAAAGCACAATTAGAAGCGATGGAAGAAGTAACAAGTGACAATGTTCGCGCAGCTATCAAAGCCGTCCAAAAAGAAACAGGCGTCAAAGGTAAGAACTTATTCATGCCAATTCGTGTCGCTGTTTCTGGACAAATGCACGGACCAGAATTACCAGACACGGTGGCTTTATTAGGTAAAGAAAAAGCCTTAAATCATTTAAATCAAGTCTTATAATCTCAAACACGAAGAACAGGCGAAGTAATCTGTAGCGTTTTAAAGAGAGGTTGCGGTTGGTGGAAGCAATCAAACAAGCAGATGAAATGCACCTGGGAGTGGTTTTAGCCCAAACTAAAAACGGCAAAATAGACCGTTATCTATTTAAGGCAGAAAATTTCTGTGAATAAAAGTGGAACCACGCCAAACAAGCGTCTTTTAACCAAACAAAACGGTTAAAAGACGCTTATTTAATTACAAGGATGTGAGGCGACTCGATCAGCCACAAGCGGATAAGTTATGATGTTTGTCCGACCTTTGCTAGTTCCTTGTTTGTTATCGCGTTCCATGAAGAAGAGATACATAAAATAGTTTAAAAAATAAAAGAAAGAAGGGATTCTATGGGATGGATGAAAGAAGCGATTGCCGCAACCAAGCGTAATGATCCTGCTGCGCGCACTACTTTAGAAATTGTCCTGACTTATCCAGGATTTCATGCGTTATTTTGGCATCGGTGGGAACACTTCTTATACCGCCACCATCTTTATCTATTAGCCCGTATGCATGCTCAGATGACGCGCTTTTTTACCGGAATCGAAATTCATCCTGGCGCTGTCATTGGCAAAGGTGTATTTATCGATCACGGTATGGGTGTAGTAATCGGTGAAACAGCAGAAGTCGGCGATAATGTGACGCTCTTTCACGGAGTCACACTTGGCGGTACGGGCAAAGACTGTGGGAAACGACATCCAACGGTCAAAGATGGCGCGTTGATTTCTGCTCATGCGCAAATTTTAGGCCCCGTCGTAATTGGTGAAAATAGTAAAATCGGTGCTTCATCGGTTGTTTTACAGGATATTCCAGCCAATGCCACCGCGGTTGGTGCACCAGCCAAAATAGTTCGATTAAATGGAAAGAAGGTAGCTCATGATTAAAATATATAACACATTAACAAGACAAAAAGAAACGTTTAAACCAATAGAAGCTGGCAAGGTTAAGATGTATGTCTGCGGTCCAACCGTTTATAATTACATTCATATCGGAAACGCCCGCAGCAGTATTGCTTTTGACACGATTCGCCGTTACTTTGAGTATCGTGGGTATGAGGTCAATTATGTGTCCAACTTTACGGATGTGGACGATAAAATTATCAAAGCGGCCAAAGAAATGCAAATCACTGCACCTGAAGTGGCCCAACGCTTTATCGATGCCTTCAAAGCCGATACTCATGCGCTGAACATCAAAGAAGCAACCTTGAATCCACGCGTCATGGATCACATTGAAGATATTATTGATTTTGTGCAAGTGTTGGTAGAAAAAGGCTATGCTTATGAATCGAATGGCGATGTGTATTACCGCACCCGCAAATTCAAAGACTATGGCAAATTAAGTGACCAATCCATCGATGAGTTAGAAATCGGCGCCAGTCAACGAACCGGTAGTGAACAAGCCCAAAAAGAAGATCCACTTGACTTTGCGTTATGGAAAAAAGCCAAAGAAGGCGAAATTTCTTGGGATTCACCATGGGGGCAAGGTCGTCCTGGTTGGCATATCGAATGTTCTGTAATGGCGACCAAGCATTTAGGTGATACCATCGATATTCACGG
>JAEWFE010000156.1 GCA_023389005.1 Bacillota bacterium | reverse complement strand
CGCAAAATAAAGATGTACACTATATTTCATTTTCGCGAAATTTTGGGAAAGAAGCTGCTTTATATGCAGGATTAAAAGAAGCAAATGGAGATTATGTGACAGTCATGGATGCTGATTTACAAGATCCGCCTGAACTATTGATTGAGATGGTTCAAATTTTAGAACAGGGTGAATATGACTGTGTAGGAACCAGAAGAAGTACTCGTAAAGGTGAGCCGCCAATACGAAGTTGGTTTGCAAGAAAATTTTATCAATTAGTAAATCGTATCGGTGAAGTAGAAATGGTGGATGGCGCGCGTGACTTTAGACTAATGACTAGACAGATGGTAGATTCTGTACTAGAATTATCCGAGTACAATCGCTTTTCTAAAGGATTATTTGCCTGGGTTGGCTATAACACTAAGTATCTTGAATATGAAAATCGTGAACGTGTTGCAGGTCAGACATCTTGGTCATTTTGGAGCCTGTTTAAGTATTCAATTGATGGTATTGTAAATTTTTCGGAAGCACCTTTAAATCTTGCCTCATTTGTTGGCGCGTTTTCATGTTTTGTTTCGATTATTGCGATGATTTTTATTGTGGTGAAAACATTAATCTTCAATGATCCAACATCTGGGTGGCCTTCGTTGGTTTGTATTATCCTTTTCATTGGCGGAATACAGTTATTATGTTTAGGAATTGTTGGAAAGTACATTAGTAAAATTTTCTTAGAGACTAAAAAACGTCCAATTTATATAATTAAAGAGCGAGATAATAAATAGATGGAGATGATTAAATGATACTTTTTCCAATATTGTTGACAGTGGTTCTTTTTATTGTAAATTTGTCGAATAGAAGTAATATTATTTCTAGATTTTTCTTTGCACTTTATTGGGGAATTGGCAGTTTAATCACGTCTGCTTATCTTGTTTTACTTAAAATAAATGATCCTAAGCTGCATCATTTATTCCGTTTTGTAAATGGAAAGCAGAATATATTTTGCTATTTTATTTACTTGATGGTACCTGTTTCCATATTTTTGATTGTATACGCTCTGAATAAAAAAGAGTATTATACTCAAAAGAAGACGTTAAAAATTATGGATAAAATCTTTGTAGGGATATTTACTTTTTGTTCATGGATTGCATTGCTTTGCGTCTTAAGTGCAAATTGGGCCATGAATCATTTCCAAGGAATTTCTATTAATCAAATTATTTTCACGCTTACCCAGCCAGTTGAAGGTACAGACCAATCACAAATTGATTCGTATATTGTTGGCCCAATGATGCAAAGCTTATTCTATATTTTTATCTTAATTTTCATTATTTATTGTATCAATCGGTTAACAAAACTAAAAAAAGGAATTACTGTTTTTGAATTTATAAGATTCAAAAAACTGTTGATGAGTGTATTATCGATAGCGATTTTGATTTCTGGCTTTTTTATAAGTATTAATGAAATTGGTTATGCTGAAGTAAAATCTTACTTTTTCGAAAAAAGTGGACTATATGAAAAGGCGTACGTTAATCCAAAAAAAGTAAATCTAACATTCCCAGAAAAGAAACGTAATTTAATTTATATTTTCATGGAATCTATGGAAACTACGTATATTTCAAAGGATTTAGGAGGTGCACAGAAAGAAAATCTTTTACCTAATTTGACCAATCGTATTCAGAGTGGAGAAGCGATTAACTTTTCTAATACTGATTCCATCGGTGGTGCGCTACCTATTCGTTTGACGGGCTTTACGGTTGGTGGAATGGTGGCCCAATCTGCTGGTATTCCTGTTCGTACTTCTTTAGATAATGATACGTTGGACAATAATTCCAATTATCAAAATTTAAAGCAATTCTTGCCTGGAGCGTATTCTATTGGTGATATTTTAGATAAAAATGGTTATCAAAATCTATTGCTTTTAGGTTCAGATGCGAATTTTGCTGGACGTAAAACTTATTTCCAACAACATGGAAACTATCAAATTCTAGATTATAATTATGCGATTGAGAATAAATGGATTCCAAGTGATTATAAAGTTTGGTGGGGATATGAAGATAAAAAGCTTTTTGAAAATGCTAAAAATGTAGTGACTCAAGCAGCATCATCTGATAAACCATTTAATTTAACCATGCTAACGGCTGATACACATTTTGAAGATGGCTATATGTCGGATGAAACACCGAAATTATACGATAATCAATATTCCAATGTCATTCATTACTCTGATCAATTGGTAAATGAGTTTATTAATTGGGTACAGCAACAACCTTTCTATGAAAACACAACAATCGTGATTTCTGGAGACCATTTAAGTATGGATAAGGATTACTTTAATGATATTTCTGATAAGTATCAAAGAACAGTCTTTAATGAGATTATCAATTCACCGATTCAGGCCGAATATACAAAAAATCGGCAATTTACGACCTTTGATTTGTATCCTACTACTTTAGCTGCATTAGGGGTTGAAATTGAAGGTAATCGGTTAGGGTTAGGCACCAACTTATTCTCTGGGAGTAAGACGGTTCCAGAACGTTTGGGATATCAAAACTTTGAAGATGAAGTTACCAAAAAGTCGGATTATTATGATCAGAAAATAGCCAAAGATAATTAATTCTAAATTTGTGAGCACTGGGTCCATCCTGGTGCTCGCTTTTTTAATTATCCTTTATTTCGTGAAAAAGGTGGGTAATTGCGCGTGGTTTTGTGGTATAATGATTTAGATAGATACATTTTGATAGGAGGCGAACTAGGTGTTTCGTTTTTTTCCTGAGAAGAAAAAATCAAGTCAAATAGAAGAATTTACCTTTCAACCTGAATTAGGTGTTCCTCAGCATATCGCAATTATTATGGATGGTAATGGACGATGGGCTACAAATCGTCGCTTGCCACGTTTTGTAGGACATAAGGCAGGAATGGATAATGTTAAAAAAATTACGAAGCATGCGGCAAAATTAGGGGTAAAGGCCTTAACTTTATATACTTTTTCGACTGAGAATTGGAAGCGTCCAGAAGATGAAGTCAATTATTTGATGAAATTGCCGGTAGATTTTTTTGATACTTTTGTGCCAGAGTTAATTGAAGATAACATTCGTGTGCATGCGATGGGTTATTTAGATGCCTTGCCTAAACATACTTTTGATGCAATTCAGCGAGCAATGGCACAAACGGCTCATTGTACAGGAATGGTGCTTAACTTTGCCTTTAATTATGGTTCACGAGCAGAAATAATAACAGCGGTTCGTCATATCGCTAAAGAAGTTCAAGAGGAAAAAATAGCACCTGAACAAATTGATGATGCGCTATTTGCCGATCACTTGATGACTAGTTTTTTACCAAGTGAATATCGTGATCCTGAACTAATGATTCGAACCAGTGGCGAAGAACGAATTAGTAATTTTCTATTATGGCAATTTGCTTATAGTGAATTTTATTTTACTGATACGTATTGGCCTGATTTTGATGAAAAAGCATTAGAACAGGCTTTAGCGAGTTATCAAATGCGAGATCGTCGGTTTGGTGGCTTAAACAATAAGGAGGAAAAGAAATAAATGCGTACACGTGTCATTACTGCCGTGGTAGCTTTAGCGATTTTCTTACCAATTTTATTTATTGGTGGTACGGTTTTACAGTTAACGGCAGCATTATTAGCAGTGATTGGCGTTTATGAATTATTTAGAATGCGTCAAATCCAGTTATTAAGCTATGAAGGAGTATTGGCGGCCCTCGGTGCAATTGTGCTCGTCTTGCCAAAAAATCCATGGTTTAGCTTTTTACCAGTAAATACGGAAAAATGGATGCTTTATTATTTTGTGGTGATGTTGATTTTGGGATTAAGTGTGATTTCCAAAAATACTTATACTTTTGATGAAGCTTGTTTTCCGGTTTTAGTCAGTCTGTATGTTGGGATTGGCTTTGGTAATTTTGTATCCGCACGTATGGATAAAGATGGGCTTATCGTTTTAATGTTTGCCTTTCTAGTTGTCTGGTCTACTGATATTGGTGCTTATATGTTTGGACGTAAATATGGTAAAAACAAATTATGGCCTGAGATTTCGCCAAACAAAACGGTTGAAGGGGCTTTAGGTGGTATTTTATCTGCGGT
>JAEWFE010000140.1 GCA_023389005.1 Bacillota bacterium | reverse complement strand
ATAAAGTCTTTGGTATCGTGGGCAAACCAATCCCCAAAATCAACAGCTAACTTCGCTTGATCTTGAACCACTTCTTTAGTAGTACGACCATTTAATGCTTGTGATAAATCAATCCACAATAGATAAGTGCCTTGTAACTCACCTACTTTTACACTTGGCACGGCTGCTTCAAGATTTGTTTTGATATATTGATAATTATGATAAATGACATCAATCAGTGCTGCTAACCATTCATCACCATTTGCATACGCTGCTTGGGCTGCCACTTGGCCAATTAAGCTAGATTCTGTTTGGCGATTGACTTTGGCATAAGCACGATATTGTTTACGTAATGCTTCATTTGGAATCCAGATATGTGAATTTAATAGACTCGCTAAGTTAAAGGTCTTAGAAGGTGCATTTAATACAATGAGATGATCTAAAAAGGCTCCTTCATTCACAGAAATAGCTGAAGTAAAGGTTTGTCCAGGCATCATAAAATCACTATGAATTTCATCGGCAATCACTAAGACCCCATGTTTTTGACAAATGGTTAATACAGCCGCTAATTCTTCTTCACGCCATACACGACCTACAGGATTATGTGGCGAACATAGAATAAATAATTTCACTTTTTCCGCAACTACTTTGGCCTCAAAATCAGCTAAATCCATTTCATAATGGCCATCTATATTTTTCAGTGGACTATTGATTAATTTACGTTGTTTGTCTTTGATGGCATTACTAAAAGGATAGTATACTGGACGTTGAATCATCACAGCTTCTCCTTTTTCGGTAAAACAATCGACTAAATCATAAATTGCTTGTACGACTCCTGTTGAAAATTGTAGCCATTCTTCTTTAAAAGGGGTATTTTCATGACGTTCTTGCCAGCCTAAATAAGTATTAAAGTACGCCTTATCGACACCGGAATAACCAAAAATACCATGAGCAATTCGTTTCGTCAAAGCGTCCGTTACTGCTTTAGGTGTCGCAAATTCCATATCCGCTACCCATAAAGGCAATAAATCCGCATCCCCAAAGCGTCCTTCAAGGGCATCCCATTTTAAGGAATTAGTATTTTTTCTTTCTCTGGCATATTCATGAATAAATGTTTGTTGGTCCATCTTTTCACTCCGTTCTTTAGATTTATCGATTAATACTAGTATACTCAAGCTTTTTAGGGCTTTCAATGATATGGCTTGATAGAAAATTTTTATCGCGAAAAAAACCATTCTTCAAGCTACAGTTAAGCTCAAAGAATGGTTTTGAACATTAGTCTTCCGTTTTTTGACGATATTCTTCCATTTTGCTTTGGAAGTATTTTTCCGTTTGACCATAAGCAGTAAAAGTAATTGCATTGGCCCCTGCATTAATGGTTTCCATAATTTGCTCGTCAGTCTTACCACCAGATGCCATAATCGGAAAAGTAGGGTAGCTTTCACGAATCCAACGAACCAGTTTTGCGGTATCTTTACCACCAGCTACATTAAAGATATCCACACCCGCTTCAATTAACTTTCCTAAATCTCTTTTATCATTAACCACAGTATAAATAATTGGGATATCCACTGTATCATTAACGGCTTCAATGGTTTCAACTGAGGTCGGCCCATTTAGCACCACACCATAAGCACCATGTTCTTCCGCAAAAGTTCCTAGTCTAGCTGAACGCTTACCTGAAGTTAGGCCTCCACCAATTCCTGCGAAAATAGGTACCTGCGCAACTTGGGAGATGGCGGATAAAATTCTCGTATTGGGCGTCCATGGATAGACAGCTAAAATCGCATCCGCATCATTATTGGCAATCAAAGCTACATCCATCGTGTAAATAATACTCTTGATGCGTTTGCCGTAGATACTAATTCCCGAAGCATTGCGAATAACTTTAGGTAAATGCACCACACTTTGACGCAATTCAGAAAATAATTCAGGCATTTGTTTGGCTTGTTTGTCTTCTCTATTTGTCAACATTTTCACCTCATTTATGATAGGGTTGGTTATGAATAATACGAAAGGCGCGATAGATTTGTTCTGTCAGCATGATCCGCATTAATTGATGAGGAAAAGTCATCTTACCAAAAGAAATCTGTGCATTGCTTCGTTGCATCACGGCTGGCGACAATCCAAGTGAACCTCCTATGACAAAGACAAGTTGACTTTTCCCTTGAATACCTAGATTTTCGATTTTTTGGGCAAAAGCTTCACTACTTGGATTTTTTCCTTCTATCGCTAAGGCAATCACATATTCTTGATCTTTTATTTTAGCTAAGATTCGTTCGCCCTCTTTATCTTTAATTTGCATCATTTGCGTTTCGCTTAAATTTTCCGGCGCTTTTTCATCCGCTAGCTCAATGACTTCCACTTTTGCATAAGCTTGTAGACGTTTGAGATATTCTTGCATCGCCTGTACTAAATACTTCTCCTTTAATTTACCGACACCAATAATTTTGATATTCATTACATAATCCTTTCATTTAATCTATTCAAAACTATTATAACTATTTTTATTCTTTTTGACTAATCAGAATAGCCAAAAAGTTATCCACTATTTTCCCACAGCTTTATCCACATTATGCACAGAATTATCCACACCATTGTGGTAATAAATACTTAAATCAAACCTTTTTTAGCACGAACATCTGTTTTATCTATCTTTTTACACATTTTCCACAGCATTGTGGATAACTTCAAAATTTTTATCCTCAAACCTTGTCCACAAATTGTGAATCCAGTAAAATGAATATTAAGAAAATTCTTCAAAAATTTACAAACTTTTTACCCTATCCTCTTCATATTTTTTTCATAACTTCGCGCTAAGATAGGATTGTAAATAAGGAATACATAAAAACGTAAATAAATGAAACATACTTAACGTTGGGAGATAGAACAACTTAAGTCAGAGGAGGAAACAATTTATGAGTAGAAGAAAAAATTCAAATACAATTATGAAAAGATTTGGTATCGGCATTTGTAGCGGTGTGATTGGTGGTGTCCTTGCTTTTGGTGGGATGTACGCAGTCACCGGAATGAATCATACGACTAGCTCAACAGGCATTCAAAGTGCACAAAATGCAACTAAAGTTCAAAATGTGAAATATAATGTAGAAAGCGACGT
Organism: Bacillota bacterium; assembly: GCA_023389005.1. Lineage (GTDB taxonomy): Bacteria > Bacillota > Bacilli > Lactobacillales > Enterococcaceae > Enterococcus_E. The sequence continues at coordinate 2,864 of JAEWFE010000140.1, read as the reverse complement.
TACAAAAGCGGTCTCTAAAGTACAAGGCGCAGTCGTTTCAATCATTAATTTACAAAATCAAAACGCACAAGGCACGGGCGGTTTAGAAGGTTTCTTTGGTGCCCAACAAGGAAATAATAGCAATCAAAATAGCGGCACTTTGGAAACAGCCAGTGAAGGTAGTGGTGTCATTTATAAAAAAGAAGGTAAATATGCTTATATCGTGACAAATAATCACGTAGTTGAAGGTCAAAATGCGTTACAAGTCTTACTAGCAGACGGTACCAAAGTCGATGCTGAATTAGTTGGTACGGACAGCTATACTGACTTAGCGGTAATCAAGATTGCTAGCGATAAAGTTTCAACGGTTGCTACTTTTGGCGATTCAGATAGTCTAAAAGTTGGTGAACCTGCCATCGCCATCGGATCACCATTAGGAACCGATTATGCCAACTCAGTGACTGAAGGAATTGTTTCTTCTTTAAATCGTCAAGTCGTGAGTGAAAATGATTCCGGCCAAGAAGTTAATATCAACGCTATCCAAACTGATGCAGCGATTAACCCTGGTAACTCTGGTGGTCCATTAATTAATATCGCCGGTCAAGTTATCGGAATTAACTCAAGTAAAATTGCTACCACTTCAACCTCAAGTTCTGGTGTAAGTGTTGAAGGTATGGGCTTTGCAATTCCAAGTAATGATGTCGTCAATATTATTAACCAACTAGAACAAAGTGGGAAAGTAACTCGTCCTGCTTTAGGGGTTAGAACGGTTGATTTGAATACTTTATCTGATCAACAAAAAACTAACATCTTAAAAGTACCTACCTCATTAAATGAAGGAGTCGTGCTTGCTCAAGTCAATAGTGCAACGCCTGCAGAAAAAGCTGGTTTGAAACAATATGATGTCATCACTGAAATTGATGGCGAAAAAGTCAACGATGGCACTGCATTAAGAGCCACTCTTTATAAAAAACAAGTCGGTGACAGCATTAAAGTGACTTACTATCGTGGCAACGACAAAAAGACAACCACCATACACCTTACCGTCGACCAATCAATTAATGAATAAGGTTGTAAATCGACTTGGTCAGCTACGAGCGGATAAGATTGTCCAACACATCGGGAAAGTCCTAAAAGTAAAGACTTTCCCAGATGGGGTGGCTTATACGCCGAAGTAGCTAGTCGATTTACACCGTCTAATAAGGTTGTGAGAAGGGTCGATCAGCTACAAGCGGCTAAAGTTGAAAGGGAATCTTAAACAAAATACAAAATCGGAAATGGCCCAATCAAGTGGCTATTTCCGATTTTTTTAGAAAATAATATTCTCTTTTATTGCTTCAAGGTCTTTAATCAATATTTTTCGTTTGCGCATCTCAATGGCCCCCGAATCTTTCAACTGCTGCATCATACGGTTGACACTGCTAGCTGAAGCAATGCCACAAAAATGCGCAATCTCTTCATTAGTAACCACAAAATCGATTAAAATCCCTTCAGAAGTTTCAACGCCAAAACTTTCATATAGATCATATAATTGCGTGCAAACTGCGCCAAATTTACCATTCATCAGCATTTGTTGCAGTTTTTTCATCGCATAAAGCAGACGTACTCGGTAATAATCCTTTACATAAAGTTGCAATTCTTTACTTTCATTGACATCTTTCCAAAACTGTACCCGGTCGATTTGATATAGTTCTGCTTTTTCAGATTCAATTCGGATATTAAATGGTGAATCGATAAACTGAGAATACTCATCTTTCAACAGTGATACAATTTCCAGACCTGTGATATAGCGTAGATTAAACTCGCGACCATCTCTAGAAATGACGGAGGTTTTAATGATTCCATCTTTTAAAATATAAACATAGCGATCCTGAATGCCTTCATACATTAAATACTTCTTCTTTTCCTTTACTACAACAGGAAAATTTCCCTTGTTTAAATACTTTTGCAATATTTGGTCATCCATCAAAAACTCCCCCACTAAGCTTGCTTTTTCATTTGTTTTCAGAAAAACTTTCATTCTTTATTAAACTGATTATACCGCAAAACTCAACAACATTTGTATATGTTTTTTGTGAAATTTAAATGTTTTTTACAATTTTTATTAGCAAAGTCGCATTTTTTGTTTGCGAAATGCGTGTATATTAAGCTCACAAGTGATTGATAATCCCTCTGAGATGCGTTTTTTCCTTGATTTTTATAACCTTCTATCAAATTCTTTTTACATGAAATATCCAATTTATAAACGCATCTCGAGGCTTATTCACTTTTTAAAATGAAAATAGAATGATTATTTATTCACAATCTATTTTCAAAAAAATAGCAAAAAGGAGCATGAGAACTCTCGTGGAAAATTCAGTAGACAAACTATTTAACAAAGGATTTATCAGCATTACCCTGATTAACTTCGTCGTATATCTGGTGTATTACCTATTAATGGTGATTATCGCCGTGATTGCCCAAGACCAATTGCAAGCAACTCTAGGTCAAGCCGGACTTGCTTCTGGTATTTATATCATCGGAACTTTATTGGCACGACTATTTATGGGAAAAAAACTAGAACTAATTGGTCGTAAAGCTGTCTTACGTTATGGCGCACTATTTTATTTAATAACGACGATTGCTTACCTTTATATTCCAAGCATTCAAATTTTATACCTAGTACGTTTATTAAATGGTTTTGGTTATGGTACAGTTTCAACAGCTACGAATGCGATTGTTACAGCTTATATCCCAGAATCAAAACATGGTGAAGGGATTAACTACTATGGTTTAAGTACGAGTTTAGCCGCTGCCATTGGTCCATTTATCGGAATGATTTTACTAAACAATACAAGCTTTTACTTTATTATTATTTTTTCAATTGTCCTTATTTTACTTACTTC
>JAEWFE010000321.1 GCA_023389005.1 Bacillota bacterium | reverse complement strand
TAAAGTATTTTTCTGTTTGAAATTTTAATTCTCTATTTTCTCCAATACGTGGAAAACCAATAATTGTTGTACTCATACCCAACACTCCCTATTTATTTCTTGTAAGCAATCATAGCATATACTCAATATATTGAATAACTTTTATAAATTATTATCATTTATAGTTATAAACTATATCCTTAAAATATACTATAATGGAAATAACGAATAACCAAGAAACAAAAGTAGACTTTGCACCAAAACGCGCGAATCAAAAAAAGCAGAAAGGCACCTTAGAAATCCCGGACTCAAAAAATTAAAAATAACTCATGACATTATTTTATGATTTGCTTTTTTAATTCATAATTTACAGAAGCAACTTAGTGTCATTTTACAAAACATTTATATATCAGCATTTCCAATCAAAAAGGACTGCTTCTATCCAGATATGTAATAATTAAAATTATCAGAAATAATATTTAATAAAATAAACCTTTTTAGTTGAATTTTCATCAAAGATTGGTACAATAAATCATTGTAAAGGAAGTAGGATTATGAGAGATATTTATCAATTTGTTCAAAATTATATTCCTTATAACGAGCAAGAAGAAAAAGATAAAGATTTGATTTTACAGCAGCTATCCGCAGACAATATTTTGACAAGAAAAAATCTTGTGGCTCATTTAACGGTATCTGCTTGGATTGTTAGCCCTGATTTTAAGCAGGTATTAATGGCCTATCATCGTATCTATCAATCTTTTGCTTGGTTGGGCGGACATCTCGATGGCAACGCAGATATTGTGGCTGTCATCAAAAAGGAAATCCAAGAAGAAAGTGGCTTAAGTGAATTTCAGCTAATAGAAGATCAACTATTTTCGCTGGAAGTCCTAACCGTAGATGGTCATGTTAAAAACGGTCAATACGTATCTAGTCACTTACACCTAAACCTAACCTTTCTTTGTATCGCTAACCCTGATTTGCCGATTCGCATTCAGCCTAGTGAAAATAGTCAAATCGCTTGGCTTGAGGTAGACAAGATTGCCCAATCAGTTAGCGAAGTTTGGTTTATGAAACATATTTACCAAAAATTAATCGATAAAGTAAAATTACTAGAAGGTGAATCGTCATGCGCATCCAACAATTAGCTTATTTGGATAAAATCGTGGAAACGGGCTCGATAAACGAAGCAGCTAAACAACTCTATTTAACACAACCCAGTCTATCCAATGCCATTAAAGAATTAGAAGAAGAAGTCGGGATTCAATTATTAATCCGAAGTAAACTTGGGGTGACTTTAACTGAAGATGGTCGTGAATTTATGATTTATGCCCGACAAATTTTAGACCAAGTACAACTTTTAGAAACGCGTTACCATAAAAATACTAGCCGTAAGCAAACTTTTTCTGTTTCCGCGCAGCATTATGCCTTTGTGGTCCATGCCTTTGTGGAATTATTAAAATCAGTGGATAGCAAAGAATATCAATTTACCTTACGTGAAACAGAAACGCAAAATATTTTGGATGATTTAGCGAAATTCAAAAGCGAATTGGGGATTTTATACTTAAATGATTTTAACCGGAAAGTTTTGCTTAAATTATTTAAGGAAAATGATTTGATTTTTACCCCATTGTTTGTCGCAACGCCACATGTTTTTGTGAGTCGCTATAATCCATTGGCTGAGAAAAAAATCATTACTTTAGAAGATTTGGAAGACTATCCTTATTTATCTTATGAACAAGGGGAGAATAATTCCTTTTATTTTGCTGAAGAGATATTAAGTACGACTTCGCACCATAAGAGTATTAAAGTCAGTGACCGGGCAACAATTTTTAACTTAATGGTTGGTTTAAATGGCTATACGATTAGTTCGGGAATTATCAGTAGTGAGCTAAACGATGATAAAATTATTGCGATTCCGCTCGATGTCGATGATTCCATGACTTTAGGTTATCTGCGTCATCGCCAAGTTCAATTATCACGTACAGCCAATCATTACCTAGAGTTATTAAAACAACATATTCGTGATTACGGTTTTGAGATTATTGACGAAAAATAGTCTGCCCGCTGCTTGTAGCTGACCGACCCTTCTCACAACCTGATTTTGACGGTGTTCGGCAGCTAGACATTGTGAAATTCGCCCTACCACTTGCAAAAATCTCCTTTCATCCGATTTTTGCAGTGCTAGGTAAGCACACGAATTTCTTCATGTCTGGACGAGCTGCCTCACAACCTTATTTTGACGGTATTCAGCTGCTAGACATTGTGAAATTCGCCCTATCGCTTGAGAAAATCTCCTTTCATCCGATTTTCTCAGCGGTAGGTAAACACACGAATTTCTTCGAGGCTTCCCAAGCAGCTTCACAACCTTTTAAAAAACACCTACAGTCCTTGAAAATCTCGACTGTAGGTGTTTTTTAGTTTAAATATTTTCGTAAATGTATTGAATCAATTCTTCGGTCTTAGCCCAACCTAAACATGGGTCGGTAATTGACTTCCCATAAGTACCTTCAGAAATATCTTGGCGTCCATCTTCTAGGTAACTTTCAATCATGAAGCCTCGAACCATTTGCTTGATATCTTCATTCCAAGCGCGATTGATTAACACTTCTTTGACAATGCGGATTTGTTCTAGATATTGTTTCCCAGAATTATCATGGTTGGTATCCACAATGATGAATGGATTTTGGTAATCATCCGCTTTGTAGGCATTCACGGCTTTTAATAAGTCTTCGTAATGATAGTTTGGAATGACTTGGCCTTGTTCACTTAAAGCCCCACGTAAAATCACGTGCGCTAGTTCATTACCAGATGTTTTCACTTCACTACCGCTAAAGATAAATTCTTGACTTCTTTGAGCAGCATGCAAGGAGTTAAATAAGACTTTCATATTGCCACTGGTTGGATTTTTTAGTCCTGTTGGGGCATCAATCCCACTTGCGACAAAACGGTGTTGTTGGTCTTCTACACTGCGCGCGCCAACCGCATGATAGCTAACTAAATCATCGACAAATACTAAGTTTTCTGGATAAAGCATTTCATCAGCAGTCGTTAACCCAGCTTCCACAATGACACGCTTATGTAATTTACGCACAGCGACCATCCCACGAATTAAGTTAGTTTCGCCATTTGGATCTTGTTGGTGTAACATTCCTTTATAACCATCGCCATTGGTACGTGGTTTACCAGTATACACACGTTGAACAATGAAAATTTTATCTTTGACTTTTTCTTGGATAGCTGCTAATTTTTTGGCGTATTCTAATACCGCCTCTTCATTATCTGCTGAACATGGACCAATGACTAGTAAAAAACGTTGATCTTTCCCCGTCATCACATTTCTTAATTCTTGGTCTCGTTTGTCTTTAAATGCTTGTTCTTCTTCAGATAAACAAGCAATGGATTTAATCAGTTCAAGATTCACTTGCTTGCTGACCGCTTCAAAACTCATCTTATCGCTCCCTTTTATTCTTTGAACTTTGCTTTCTTATTGTACTAAATTAACAATATTTCACAAAGTAATATGCTTGTATAATTGCATTTATTCTAACAAATATAGACAAGCTGTTCAACCAAAATAATGAGAAAGTTTTAATGTTTTTTCCTTTTGACGTGATATAATCGAGATGAACAAAAGAAAAGGTGGCACTACAATGATTTGGGAGCGTTTTAAAAATATTCAACAAAATGAAATTTCTGAATTAATGACGATGCGACTGGATGGTTTCAAACAAAAGATCTTAATCGAAGGACGTTTTCGCAGCAATCCCATCCTCATCTTTTTACATGGTGGTCCGGGGAGTCCTGCACCTTTTTCGGCCGGTTGTCGTGGGATGTTTCCTGAACTGACCGAAAAATTTTTGATGGTGTATTGGGACCAGTTAGGCTGTGGCGTGAATGATCGCCAAATTTCTGAAGACTTTACCATTAATCATTTCGTTCAGATGACAGAAGATTTAATCAAACAATTAAAGCAAATGTTTCCTAAAAACGACTTGTATCTTTTTGGTTATTCTTGGGGGACGATTTTATCTACTTTAGTGACCAAACGTGTGCCCCATCTCATCAACGGGGTGATGGCTTTAGGACAAATTGTGCGTGATTTAGGTTTTAATGAATTCGTCTACTATGCCTTAGAACATGCCAAAATGCCTCAGTTTCGTCAAAAAACATTAGCCAAAATCAAGCAAAAAAAGAAACATTCCGTGTACGACTTGCGCAGAATTGAATATTGGATTAAAAGGTATACCAATGGCTATCAACCAAAGAGAGCTGAAAAATACCCACTTTTTTCGATTATTATGATTATGCTGTCTAGCCCTGATTATCGTTTGAAAGATTTAATCGCTGTCTTATTAAATGGCACGCGCAAAAATCAATCGTTGGATAAAGAAATGATGCAAGTCGATTTAACGAGTGATTTACAAAACATCGAGGTTCCTTACATCATGATTCAAGGGCAAGACGATTTATTAACCCCCACACAAATGGCTAGAGAAACCTATGAGCAAACTTATAATCCTAATTTGCAATTTGCCCTCGTGCCTAATTGCGGTCATCTACCGGGGAAAACCGCTCTAAAGGAAACTATTATGATTGGCTATCAGTATTTTATGTATATTGCTAAAAAGAAACAAAGACACTAAAAAGACGAATAGGCTTGCAAACGCGCGGTCCTATTCGTCTTGCATTTTTTATTTACCAAACTTCTTTGGCAATCTCTTGTAATAGACGCATTTTCGCCCATTGTTGCTCAGGTGTTAATTTATTGCCTTCTTCTGTATAGGCAAAACCACATTGCGGAGAGATAGCTAGATTTTCAAGCGGCACATATTCGGTTGCTTCTTTAATTCTAGCTTTAACTAACTCTTTATCTTCTAACTCTGGGAATTTAGACGTGACTAATCCTAAAACGACTCTGCTCTTAGGATTATGCCAGTAGCGTAATGGTTTGAAATCTCCCGCACGATCACTATCATATTCTAAAAAGAAGCCATCATAGTTCGTCGCAAATAATTCTTTGGCAATCACTTCATAACCACCTGAAAAAATCCACGAAGACGCATGATTGCCACGACAAATATGGGTAGTCACCACCATATCAGACGGCTTATTGGCTAATGCTTGATTGATAATATTCGTACAAATTTGTGCGACTTTTTCAGGGTCAATGCCTTTTTTGACTAAAGATTCACGTTTGCTGGCATCGGCTAAAAAGGCCCAGTTGGTATCATCAAACTGCAAATAGCGACAACCTAAAGCATAAAAGGCTTGAATCGCATCCGCATAAGTCTTAGCTAAGTCTGCATAAAAATCCTCAATATTTGGATAAATTTGAGCTAATTTCGAACTACCATCATTTGCTAGCACTTCTTGACGTAACACCATTGTTGGACTTGGAATCGTCGCTTTAGCTTGGTGCACACCAT
>JAEWFE010000284.1 GCA_023389005.1 Bacillota bacterium | reverse complement strand
TCTTCTATTGCAATTATTTATACATCTTCGCTTTCTATAAGAAAGCCCCATTTGTCCAATTTTTATCTATTTTTTGATATCTCATTGATTCTCTTAATTATTGAATAAATCATTTTATTTTTTTATTCTCTAAAAATAAAATATTCACAAAAAAGGAGGGCTGTTATCATTTTTAAGAGATCAATGTTTTATAAATAAATATTGAGGTGATAATTTATGACAAATGTGTCTAAAGGTAGTAAACATTTAATTATTTTTGCTTGTATGCTATTACAAGCCATTCCTTATGGCATTGCACAAAACATCCCTCCATTATTCATTCACTATTTAGAGAAAGAATATCATTTTAGTGTCCAAAGTGTTGGTTATATTTTTATGATTGGCGCTTTAGCAGCATCATTAATTTCACCAATGGCTGGTAAAATGTATAGTAAATTTCCAGTCAAGCTAATGATGTTAGGTGGATTAATTTTGTCTGCTTGTGGAGTTATGTTAAACGCAGTTTCAAGCAAATTATGGATGTTTTTAGTAGCAAATGCAATTACTCAAATAGGAACTGTTACGTTTTCAGGTTTAGGGGTACCGTTTTTAATCGCTACTTGGTTTGATGAAAAATCTAAAGCTAGCGCACTAGGAATTGCCTTTGCGGGTGGTTCTATCGGGAATTTCTTCTTACAACCTATCGTAACCAACCTACTCAATCATTATGAATTACATATAGTCTATTTCATGTGTGCATTGGCTTCCTTGGTTGTTGGGGTACTTGTTGGTGTGCTTTTAATCCGTCCTAACAAACAACCGATCGAATCTAGTGCTGCCAAACAATCAACTGATTCTTCTAAAGACTCAAAAATCTCTACAAATCAATCTGTTCCCCAAGGTACCCATCCTGCTAATACTCAAACCGGTATCGGCTATAAAAAAACTACCCAACAAAAAAGTTTTTGGGCATTATCTTGTTTTTATTTAATTATAGGATTAGCTATTTCTGCTCTTTCCAGTCAATATGCAAACTTTTTCGCTTCTATTCATATCAATACTACCTTAATTGGTACGATTGGCTCTACGTTTGCCATTGCTTGTTTGGTTGGAAATGTTGGCGGAGGTTTCTTATTCTCAAAAATTGGTGTACGCAACGCCATGTTTTTAGCCTTTATTTTACAACTAGTTACCGTTATCTTGCTAATTGCTAGTATTTTTATTCCTAGCATTAAAGTCTTTTCTGCATTTGCTTGGGCCGTCCTTTATGGTTTTAATGTTTACTCTTATATGAGTGCACCGGCTGTAATGATGCAAACACTCTTCGGTATGAAAGACACCAGTCAAATACTAGGTGTATTTAGTATCTTTTTTGCAGTTGGCTTTGCTTTAGGAAATATTGTATTTGGTTTCTTTGTTGATACCTTTGGCTTTACTGCAGCTTGGATTAGCATTTTATGTTATGTACTTATCGGATTTTCTGGTTTATTATTCTTCATTACCGATATTCAAAAACATAAATTTGCCGATCAAACTGCTTAATGTATAATTTTTTGAAAGGAGTGCATCATATTTATGTGTACTGGATTAAGATATGTTAACGGAGATTTTTACTTTGGACGAAATTTAGATTTAGATTACCATTTTGGCGAAGAAATTGTTATTACACCTAGAAACTATGAAATCACCTATAAAAATGAACCTTCACAAAAATCACACTATGCTTTTATCGGCGTAGCTATGGTATTAGATAATTATCCACTTTATGCCGATGCGATTAACGAAAAAGGCTTAGGCATTGCAAATTTGAATTTCCCACACTTTTCTAAATATGCTGATGAAATCAAAGAAGGTGCCCTTAATCTTCCTCCTTATGAATTAGTGCCTTGGGTGTTAGCACAATTCTCAACTGTTAAGGAAACTAAAGCTGCCCTTAAAAATTTAAATATGGTTGATATTCCTTTTAAGCCTAATGTACCGAACACTACTTTACATTGGCTCATCGCCGACAAAGACGAAGCGATTGTCGTTGAAATTATTGACGGAAAAACCGTCATTTATGATAATCCTGTTGGCGTTTTAACTAATAGTCCTAGTTTTGATTATCATTTAATGAATTTACACAATTATCGTCATTTAAGTAGCAAACAACCTCACAATTCTTATTCTCCTGATTGGGATGCAAAACCTTTTGGCGAAGGTTTTGGTGCGATTGGTTTACCTGGTGATTGGTCACCAGCATCTAGATTAGTTAAAGCCACCTTTGTTAAAGAACATTCAGTTTGTCCGCAAGATGATGTAGCCAATGTTACACAATTCTTCCACATTTTAGATTCAGTCGCTTTTGTTCAGGGCTGTACCACTTCTGATCGAAATACTCATGATATCACTATGTATTCTTCTTGCGGAAATGCTGCTACTGGTGATTATTACTATAAAACCTATACCAACAACCAAATCTCAAAGGTTTCTATGTCAAAAGTTGATCTGGAATCTACTAAATTGTTTGTTTACCCTATGGAAGATAAACAACAATTTAGACAAGTCAATTAAGGCGTTGGCTTGCTCATTTTATTCAGCTTAATTATAAATAATTGGTAAATGCAATGTAAGTGTTAGATAGCTTAGCGGTCTTTCCTCCTCCTTTGAATTTAGGTAGTATTAAGCTACCAAAAATTTAAAGGAGGTTTTTACATGTTTCAATCGCAAATTGTACCTGTAAAGCTTACTGACAATGAAAAAAACCAAAAAGTTGATGCTCTGCATAAAAAGAACTCTCAAAAATTATGGGCACATATCAAGACTTCATCAGGAACCGAGGTACGTCTATTCCAAGGAGTCTCCCCACAACTAACACAAATGATTTTGGAGAAATTATAGTATGCTCATTGATTTTACTAGAGTAAAAAATATCTTTATTGTATGTGGAAAAACAGATATGCGAAAAAGTATTGATGGATTAGCTAGTATCATTCAATATGAGTACAATTTGGACTTGTATGATGATGCAATATTCTTATTTTGTGGTGGAAAAGCTGATCGTTTCAAAGCACTCTATTGGGATGGTGATGGATTTATTTTATTGTATAAAAGATTTAATGATGGAAAACTAAGGTGGCCGCGTAAGTCAGAAGAAATCATGTAGTTAAGTAACCAACAACTTCGTTGGCTACTGGAGGGATTGAGTATCATTCAACCGACTGCTGTCAAACGAGGTGGAAAAACAACATTTTAAGTAATGAGGTACAGGAAGAAACAGATAAATTCTTCCTGTTTTTATTTTATTAGATAACCAAAAATGGTATAATCATCCTCGTAAAAATAAAAAAGGAAAAGACCAACCATTTGACCCTGACTATTTGAATCGTTGTATGAAAACTGTTGTTAAAGAAAATAAAGAAATACGAGAAATCACAATCCACGGTTTTAGACACACTCATTGTTCATTGTTATTCGAGGCAGGAGCAACATTGAAAGAAGTCCAAGATCGTCTAGGTCATGCTAATAGTGATATAACTTTGAAGATTTATACTCACGTCACAACTGAAGCTAAAAGAGAAACAGCAAATAAACTTGCTTTATATTTAGATAGCTAAGAAGCTAGTTCATACGAATTAGCTTCTTTTTTAGTTCAACAAAAATAAATTTTCTATTCACCTATTAAAGGCTTTCCATACATATTAAACAAACGTAAGACACATAAAACACAATGTTTTACGTCCCAAAATCAAAATCCATTATTGTATAACAAATTTATTGCAGTTACATTACCTAACACTGCTAAAAACATAGTAAACATTAGAATTAAATAAAATTTAAAAATAACAGATTTTTCCAAGTATCGAAAACAGTTTATATAGAAAAGGGGCTGTAAAATAGACCCAATTTTCAAGGAATTCAACCAAAAAAAGACACTCTCCAAAAATTGGAAAGTGCCAGGAACGTTGATATATAAAGGATATTAACGTTTTGAGAATTGTGAAGTTTTACGAGCTTTCTTAAGACCTGGTTAAACAAATTTTTGTTTTTTAATGTTTTATACTGCTACAAACAGTGCAAAATTAAGGTTCTCTTATTCATGAAGTTTTACTCAGCTATATAAAATTATATTCTGTCATTACCTCAAATCATTACCACAACTTGGCGAGTTGGCTGATTGAAGAATAGCCATTACTTTTTCATTAAATCCTCAACTCTCTATCGTCCGGTGACCAAAATAGCGATATACCAGGGTTAAAAACATAGCGTCCGGTAAGTCGTCCGGTAAAAGGTTCTAAAACTATGAATCTTATGAAACATCGTCCGGTGATTAAAACGTTGATATAATAAGATTTATATTCTATCTCCCGGTAAATCGTCCGGTAAAGATAAAAAACTTTTTTAAGATTAGCCCGTGTCAGTGGCTATCAGGTAATATCGAGTAGCTGGCCCTCGCCCCTCAGAAC
>JAEWFE010000099.1 GCA_023389005.1 Bacillota bacterium | reverse complement strand
ATTCATGCGCGCCAATTGATGAAAAAAGCAGGTGTACCAGTCATTCCAGGAAGCGATGGGGCAATTGTCGATGTCAAACAAGCACTAGATATTGCCAATCAAGTGGGCTATCCTGTCATGCTGAAGGCTGCGGCAGGTGGTGGTGGTAAAGGCATTCGCAAAGTATTGACTGAAGCTGAGTTACCTAGTGCCTTTGCTTCTGCTCAACAAGAAGCTAAAGCCGCCTTTGGTAATGATGAAATGTATCTAGAAAAAATTATTTATCCAGCTAGACATATTGAAGTGCAAGTATTAGGCGATAAATATGGGAATGTCCTTCATTTTGGTGAACGTGATTGTTCCTTACAACGCAATAATCAAAAAGTATTAGAAGAATCACCATCTGTTGTGATTTCTGAAACGAATCGTGAAAAACTTGGTGTGATTGCGGTCAAAGCAGCAAAAGCGGTGTCTTATGAAAATGCTGGGACAATTGAGTTTTTGATGGATTTGTCTGGTCAGTTTTATTTTATGGAAATGAATACCCGTATCCAAGTAGAGCATCCTATTACTGAGATGGTGACGGGGGTTGATTTGGTGAAAAAACAAATTGAAGTAGCTGCTGGTGAAAAATTAACCATTAAACAAGAAGATATTAAGCTACGTGGTCATGCGATTGAATGTCGGATTAATGCTGAAAATCCAGCCTTTCATTTCGCTCCCTCACCTGGGAAAATTGAAAATCTACTATTACCTAGTGGAGGCATGGGGCTAAGAGTGGATAGTGCCATGTATTCGGGTTATGCTATTCCACCATTTTATGATTCGATGATTGCCAAGATTATCGTGCATGGTCAAACGCGTTTTGAAGCACTGATGAAGATGCAACGTGCGCTTGGTGAATTAGTAACTGATGGAGTCACGACCAACGCTGAGTTTCAAATGGACTTGATTAGTCATCCCAATGTCATTGCTGGAGATTATGATACTTCATTTTTACAAGAAACATTTTTACCTGCTTGGCAAGAAAGTTTGAACTAGGAAGTGAGTAAATGGCTTTATTTAGGAAGAAAAAAGATTATATTCGTATTTCACCCAATCGCCAAGAACAGCCACAAAATCAGCCGAGTGTACCAGATAATTTGTGGGCTAAGTGTCCCAACTGTAAAAAGACCATTTATACGAAAGAGATTGGACAAGAAAAAAGTTGTCCCAATTGTGGCTATCACTTTAGACTAAACGCCTGGCAAAGGTTAGCGATTACTGTGGATAAAAAGAGTTTTATTGAATTTGACACTGATTTAGTCACCAAAGATCCATTACAGTTTCCTAACTATCAGGAAAAAATTAGCCAAATGCAAAGGAAAACCCATCTTAATGAAGCAGTTTTAACGGGAATTGCTAAAATTGATGGACAAACCATTGCGATTGGTATTATGGATGCGAATTTTATTATGGGTAGTATGGGGACCGTTGTGGGTGAGAAGATTACGCGTCTTTTTGAATATGCCACGCAAAAGTCCTTGCCAGTCATTTTATTTACCGCTTCTGGTGGGGCTAGGATGCAAGAAGGAATCTTTTCATTGATGCAAATGGCTAAAATTTCTGCTGCAGTAAAGGCGCATAGTAATGCTGGTTTATGCTATATTACGGTACTGACAGATCCGACAACTGGTGGGGTTACGGCTAGTTTTGCCATGCAAGGGGATATTATTTTGGCTGAACCACGGGTGTTAATTGGTTTTGCTGGCCGACGTGTGATTGAACAAACTTTAAAACAAGAACTACCTGATGATTTTCAAAAGGCTGAATTTTTATTGGCACATGGTTTTATCGATCAAATCGTCCCAAGAAATGAGTTGCGCACACGCTTAAGTACCCTTATCAAACTTCATACGCAGAAAGGATGGTTGTCAAATGAGTAAAACAGCTGCTGAGATTGTCAAGTTAGCTCGTAAACAAGATCGTTTGACTGCTTTGGATTTTTTTGAACAAGTATTTACTGATTTTCAAGAGTTTCACGGGGATCGGCTATTTGCTGATGATGAAGCCGTTGTAGGTGGGATTGCCTTGTTAGATCAAAAACCGGTGACTGTGATTGGTATCCAAAAAGGTAAAAATCTACCAGAAAATCTTCGGCGCAACTTTGGACAAGCACATCCTGAAGGTTACCGAAAAGCGCTCAGATTAATGAAACAAGCAGAAAAATTCCAACGTCCTGTGATTACCTTTATTAATACTGCTGGCGCCTTCTGTGGGATTGGTGCAGAAGAGCGTGGTGAAGGAGAAGCCATTGCTAGGAATCTTCTTGAAATGTCTGACTTAAAAGTGCCGATTATTGCTATTATTATTGGCGAAGGTGGTAGTGGTGGTGCTTTGGCTTTAGCTTTAGGAGATGAGGTCTGGATGATGGAGCACGCCATATATGCGATACTTTCACCAGAAGGATTTGCTTCTATATTATGGAAAGATGGTTCAAGAGCAAATGAAGCTAGTGAATTAATGAAAATCACAGCAAAAGAATTATCAAAATTAGGGATTATTGATAAGATACTACCTGAAGTCATGCAAGAAAGAGTATTGACCCATCAAGAAATCATTGATCAAGTACGCATAGAATTAGTCTATACACTGAAGCAATTATGTCAGCTAACAGTAGATGAATTACTTGAAAGACGCTATCAACGGTTTAGAAAATATTAAGTGAAAGTGAAGGAACCTTATACTAGGCTTCTTCGCTTTTTTTGTATATTGTTTTTGCATAAATATTAATTGCTGATTGAATGGCATAATTTCTTAGTATTATGCGAATAATTTAGTTATTAATAGAAAACGTTGCCAAAATACGATGAAAAAATATTCAATTTTTTTGCATTTTTTAGTTTCTTTTTTCAAGATTATGTGTTAATATGCATAATATAGTTGAAATATTAAATAAAAATGCATAAAAATAAGGAGTGTCTCATATGAAAAAAGTATTTGGTTTAGTAGGTGTGGCAGCATTAACATTCGCTTTAGCTGCTTGTGGTTCTTCAGACAAAAAAGAAAGTAGTAATCAATTAAAAAAAATTCAAGATGCAAAGGTATTGAAAGTAGCGACTTCTGCAGATTTTGCACCATTTGAATTCCATACGAAAGTGAACGGCAAAGATAAAATTGTCGGTGCTGATGTGGATTTAGCAAATGAAATCGGTAAAGAATTAGGCGTTAAGGTTGAATTTATGGATATGGAGTTTAACGCTGTATTGACCGCTCTTGATCAAGGAAAAGCTGACGTGGCGATTTCAGGAATTTCTGCTACAGATAAACGTAAGAAAACTTTTGACTTCTCTGAAAACTATTTTGTTCCAGAACAATTAGTTGTTGTGAAGAAAGAAAATGCTGAAAAATATGCCGATGTGAAAGCATTAGCAGATAAAAAAGTAGGGGCGCAAAAAGGTTCAGTTCAAGAATCAGTCGTAACTAGTCAATTACCAAAAGCACAATTAGTTTCATTAGCCAAAGTGCCAAACTTAATTGTTGAAGTAAAACAAGGTTCACTGGATGCTTTAGTTTTAGAAAGTGCTGTTGCT
>JAEWFE010000058.1 GCA_023389005.1 Bacillota bacterium | reverse complement strand
GGCTTTCCAAACAGACCAACTACAAAATGGATATTATAAATATTAATATCCATCAATGCCCCACCACCTTTTTGTGGATCAAAGGCTGGGAGAATCTTGCCTTCTTTAAAAGCATCATAACGAGAAGAATATTGTGAATAATTACATTCGACAATCTTGATTTTTCCTAATTGAGCTAGGTCCTTTTTAATCTGTAAAAAATTGTTTAAGTACTGGTTAGTAATCGCCTCAAGTAATATCAATCGTTTTTCTGTCGCGATTTGGATTAATTCTTGTAATTGTTGGGCATTGAGTGTAAAGGGTTTTTCGCAGATGACATTTTTCCCCTGTAATAAAGCGGCTTTGGTATATTGATAGTGCAAATGATTGGGTAAAGCAACATATACTGTATCAATCGAATCATTATCCAAGAGTTTCTCATAATCGGTATATACTTCTTGAATCTGATACTGTGCTTGCATCTCTTTGGCTTTATCTAAACTACGTGGGGTACTTAACAAAGCGACCAATTCCACATCTGTGACTTGTTGAATCATCGGCAAGAATTCTTGAACGATTTTTCCTGTTCCTAAAACGGCTAACTTCATCTCTCTTCATCCTCTCAAACGTTTTCATGTATATTATGGCTCAAATAAGTTAAAAAAGCCAACTAGATGAATGAAACGAAACAATTTATTCAAATATTGAACAAAAAACATAGAATCATTGAAAATCAAGTTCAAAAAAGCTGTGAGAAAAATCCCACAGCCTGAAACTTTTTTATTAAGCTAAATCTGCACCATTTGTAGCAATCACTTGTTTATACCAGTCAAATGATTTTTTCTTCATACGTTTGCCGCTACCTTCAATCTTGTCATCTAAATCTACATAGATAAAGCCATAGCGTTTACTCATTTCACCGGTAGACGCTGAGACTAAGTCGATACAGCCCCATGGTGTATAACCCATCAAGTCGACACCATCTTCAATTGCTTTAGCCATTTGTTCGATATGCGCGCGTAGGTAGTCAATGCGATAATCATCTATAATTTGGCCCTCAGCAGTTATTTCATCAACAGCTCCTAGTCCATTTTCAACGACAAAGACCGGTTTTTGATAACGATTATAAAGTTCATTTAAAGCAATTCGTAAACCAACTGGATCAATTTGCCAACCCCATTCACTCGCTTTTAAGAATGGATTACGCACACCACCAAGTAAGTTACCAGCTACTGTATCAGATTCATCGCCAGTCACCGTCACCGCAGAAGACATATAGTAACTAAAGCCAACATAGTCTACTGGATAAGCTTTTAATAGGTCTAAATCTTCTTTGGTAATATCAAGAGCTTCAAATTTCACCCCGCGGCTATTTAAGAAGCGGTTGGTATACCCTGGATATTCTCCCCGTACTTGCACATCCGCACAGTAATAATTGAAGATTTGGTTTTGTTCCATCGTAGCTGCTTGGTTCACTGGATTGGCATCTAAGCTATAAGTCGTCGCATAAATAATCATACAACCAATTTTTAAATCTGAATCTAACTCATGACCAATCTTCACAGCTAATGAACTGGCTACAAATTGATTATGCCAAGCTTGAGCAATATTTTTGAAGTCGCCCGCACCATTTGATAAAACCATGCCTTGGCTTAATGCTGGAAAATGAAGGGCTGAATTGATTTCATTAAAGGTCATCCAGTATTTTACTTTACGATGGAAACGAGTTAAGACCACTTTGGCATAGCGTTCATAAAAGGCAATTAATTCACGATTTTTCCAGCCCCCATATTTTTTCGCTAAGTTCAAAGGCATTTCGTAGTGTGAAATTGTGATAACTGGTTCAATGCCATATTTCAAGCATTCGTCGATAACTTGCTCATAAAATTTTAACCCTGCTTCATTTGGTTCTAATTCATCACCTTGTGGGAAAATACGACTCCAGGCAATAGAGAAGCGATAACATTTAAATCCCATCTCTGCAAAAAGCGCGATGTCTTCTTTAAAATGTTCATAATAGCTAATCCCTTTATGGTTTGGGTAGACATATTTTTCTTCATCAATCGTCCAGTCAAATTCTGGGCTACCTAAGACTTCAAAACGAATTTTTCCACCTGGCATCGCATCTGCAACTGATAAGCCTTTGCCATCTGCTAAATAGGCACCTTCTAATTGGTTTGCTGCTGTAGCGCCACCCCATAAAAAGTTTTCGGGAAATACTGTTTGACTCATATTTATTACCTACCTTTATTATTTGATTACGACTAGAAAATCTTCATTTGCTAGTATTTCTACTTGATTTAAATCTAAAATATCCGCATAATCATTGGTATTTGTCACAATAATCGGCGTAATTAAATTATAACCTTTATTGGAAACGCGTTCAATATCAAATTGTACCAACAAATCGCCTTGCTTCACTTGTTGGCCTTCTTTTACTTTTAACGTGAAACCATCGCCGTCTAGTTCAACGGTATCCATTCCGATATGCATTAAGATTTCTACACCGTCATTCGTTTTCATTCCAATCGCATGTCCAGTTGGAAAAGCCGTCATAATCACACCATCAGCCGGAGCCAATAATTCTCCTTTAGTCGGCTGAATAGCGATTCCTTTACCCATCGCACCTGAAGCAAAGACTGGATCGGATACTTCAGATAAGGCTACTACTTCACCAGTTAATGGACTTTTTAATACGACACGTTGGATTTGCGTATCCGGGGTTTGTGCTTTAACTTCAGTAGTTGTTTTTTCAATCGTCTCAGTTGTTTGTTTTTCTTTATATAAAACTAAGGTCAAAATAAAACCTAACACAAAAGATACAATTGTGGCAATCACAGCCATCATAACATTAGATTCAATTTTTGGATTAGGACTAATGAAGGTTGGAATAGAAAGTACGCTGATTAAACCAAAGGCAAAAACTTTTACTTTCGCCCAACCGATGATGGCACCACCAACTGCACCTGAAATACAAGCTGCAATAAATGGCTTTTTCAGTGGTAATGTCACCCCGTAAACCGCTGGCTCAGTAATTCCAAAGAAAGTGGTTAAACCAGAAGAAATCCCCAACGAACGCATTTTGATATCTTTTGTACGTACCGCAACGGCTAAGGCTGCCCCACCTTGTGCAACAATTGCTGGTAATAACATTGGTGCCATTGTGTCAAAACCTAAATTGGATAAGTTAAGCATCATAATCGGTACAAAGCCCCAATGCATACCAAACATGACAAATACTTGCCATAAGCCACCCATTACCGCACCAGCAACTAGTGGACTAAGGTTATAAATACTATTATATACGCCACCTAAAGTATTACCGATAATTGTACCCACTGGACCTAATGCCACAAAGGTTAAAGGAACCATCACTAATAACACAATTAAAGGATAAAAAATAGTGTGTAGTGATTTTGGCACAACTTTTTTAATGATTGGTTCAATTTTACTTTGTACAAAGACAGCCAGTAAAATTGGTAATACTGAAGAAGTATAGCCAGATGGAGATAACACTGCTGGAATGCCTAGAAAATCTAAACCTTTGCCCGCTGAAGCAAGCGAAGTAATATTTGGGTAAACTAACGCAAAAGCAATTGTTGCAGCAAGATATTCATTTGCTTTAAACTTTTTAGCTGCTGTATATGCTAACATCACTGGCAAGAAAGTAAAGAGCCCATCCGCACCAGCATATAAAATTTGATACGTCCCACTCGTTGCATCCATCCAATGAAGAGTCGTTGCTAATGCCAAGAAACCTTTGAGTACCCCCGCAGCTGCCATAGCCCCTAAAAACGGAGTAAAAATACTAGAAACAATATCAATTAATACACTTAACACATTTCCTTTTGGCACGCTGTCTTCTTTTGATTCACCAAGGGCATTGTTTTCCATAATTTCTTGATATACATCCGCTACATGACTACCGATAACTACTTGATACTGTCCACCACTTTGTACAACTTGAACTACCTCAGGATCGGCTTTTAGCGTTTGGGTATCAGCTTTGTCCTCATCTTTTAACTTAAATCTTAGGCGGGTCGCACAGTGCGTAAGGCTAATAACGTTATCTTTCCCACCTACCGCTTCAAAAACACGTTGTCCTACTGAATTTTTACTCATGATTGAACCTACTTTCTTTTTTTATTAAAAAAACCTAGATTGAAAAAACGGCATACTAAAAAGTATACGCATCATTTTCAATCTAGGTTTTGCCTGACTTACTCAGTAACAATCCTTTGAATATGAATCGTCAAATAGATTTGTTCTGACTCCTCCATTAACGGAAGATGTTGGGTGTGCAAATAATCATTTATTCGCTGCACACATTGAAAAGCTTGTGGATATTTTCCTTGAACCAAAGCATATAAGAATTCATCTGGTTTTTCTTTTAGATTTTCGTTACGAACATAGCGTTGGGCAAAATATTGTAAATGTGTGACCATCCGCTGATAAGCAAGACTTTCTTCATCAAAAGTTTTACCAAAAAAGCGCCGAATCAAGGTAAGGATATCGCGAACCAATTTAGTTGCTTGCATAGTTTGCTGCATATTTTGACTATCTTGTTGACTATTGACCAAGTGAAAAGCAATAAAACCAGCTTCTTCTTCAGGTAAAAGAACGCCCAAACGAGTTTGGATAATGACTAAAGCTTGCTTTGCCAAATAATATTCTTCTGGATAGTATTTCTTAGTCTCAAATAGTAAAGGATTCGCTAATGTGATGCCTGATTTTTGACGCTCAATCGCATAATGCACATGATCAGTCAAATTCAAAAATACGCTTGGCAAGAGCTTAATTTTCAGCGAATGTTCAGCCAAATCGACAAATTCACGCACCGCCTCTAATTCTTCAGGCTGGATATCGGTCAATAACTGTTCAAATTGTTGCAACTCTTGACTATCTTTTAAGACAAATTCTTTTTCAACCTTTGCTCTGTCAAATTGTTGACCAGCTTTTCTACCAAATGCTAGGCCACGTCCCATACAAACAATTTCTTCGCCAGCTTCATTTTTTGAAAGCACCACATTATTATTAAATACTTGTAAAATTTCCACGAAGCTGACTCCTTAAGTAATTTATTGTACAAAAAAAGCCAGAATCCCCCCATTTACTGAAATGAGAAATTCCGGTTTTGCCTGCCGAACAGTAACAATCCTCTGTACAAAAAGTATATTAGCAGAATCTAAAACCGTTTTCAAGTATTTTTTTTAAATATTTCAAAAAAATAGACGATAAGCCACTATACCTATCGTCTGTTTTTTGAGGATTATACTAAAATTCCGGCAATAATCGCACTTAAGAAGCTAACTAAAGTCGCCGCAAATAAAATCTTTAGGCCATGTTTAGCGACTAAGTTTCCTTTTTCTTCATTTAAGCCTTTCATCGCACCACTAATAATCCCGATAGAAGAAAAGTTCGCAAAGGAAACCATGAAGACGGACAGAATCGCTTGTGTATGTTCGCTAAAATGCCAGTTGCCTTGAGAAAGTTCGCTCATCGCCACAAATTCATTGGTTACTAATTTAGTCGCCATTAAACTACCTGCATCCACTGCTTCATGCCAAGGAATCCCTGTTAAGAAAGCTAATGGTGCAAAGACATAACCTAATAACTCTTGGAAAGTAAAACCAGTGATGCCTTTAAAAATTGCATTAATCATCGCAATAGCTGCCACAAAACCGATCAACATCGCTGCAACAGTAATCGCCACGTGGAAACCATCCAGAATATACTCCCCTAACATCTGGAAGAAAGTTTGATCTTTGTCCTCTTCAGAAGCATTGAATTGATCTTCATCTTCACTTAATTCATAGGGATTGATTAAGCTAGCGATAATAAAACCACCAAATAAGTTTAAAATCAAAGCACAAATGACATATCTAGGTTCAATCATCGCCATATAAGAACCGACAATCGACATAGAAACAGTGGACATAGCTGAAATACTCATCGTCAATAAGCGTTTTTCAGTTAAAAATTTCAATTCTTTCTTATAAGAGATAAAGACTTCTGACTGCCCTAAAATCCCAGAAGCTACCCCGTTATAAGACTCTAGCTTACCCATTCCATTTAGATAGCTAATGGCTAACCCTACATATTTAATGAATAATGGTAAAATCTTAATATAACGTAAAATCCCAATAATTGCTGAGATAAAGACAATTGGCATCAAAACATTTAGGAAAAATGGCGCACTGCCTTTATTCGCTACTCCCGCAAAAACAAAATTAACACCACTAGCGGCAAATTCCAATAAATAATCAAATAATTTAGCAAAAGAAGCCACTAAAAAGGTCCCCACAGAAGTTCTTAACAAGAAAAATCCTAAAACAAACTGCAAGACCAACATGATTCCAATCGATTTCCAACGGATTTGACTTTTGTTACTACTTGCCAAATAACTTAATCCAATAACAATAATTAAACCAACGCACGCAATCAATAGCTGCATTTTCCCACCTCTTTATTTCTTTTTTCTTGTATATACATTTGACATACTGTTTTATAGATTAAGTATTTTCCACTATAATTGCAAGCATTGAATAACGTTTTTTAGTATATTCTAAATAAGTAGACGCTAACATTTTAATAAACATTATCATCGAATAGCGAAAAAACTCACCACAACTAGGTGTGATGAGTTCATAAATGATTCTTATTATAAGCTTGTTACAGTTACAACTGTTTCGCCAGCATTCACTGGTTTCGTAGCTACCACTGGATCTACTTGGAAATCATTAGAGTTAGTAATAATTACTGGTGTTTGTGTGGTGTAACCAGCTTCTTTCACTACATTTAAGTCAACTTCTAATAATAATTGACCGGCTTTGACACTGTCTCCTTGTTTGACATGCGCAGTGAATCCTTTACCATCCAATTCAACAGTATCTAAACCTACATGGATTAATAATTCTACGCCAGTGTCACTTACTAAACCTATCGCGTGTTTTGTTGGGAATAATAAGCTGACTGTACCATCAAATGGCGCAACTAATTTACCTTCAGAAGGATCAATTACAACCCCTTGTCCCATTGTACCTTGTGCAAATACTGGATCTTTGGCTTCAGCTAGTGGTAATAATTGTCCAGTAAATGGTGCTTTGACTTCAGTTTTTGTACCAGCAGCTACAACTTTTGCTTGAGTTGCTTTTGGTGCTTCATCGACTTCATCTAAACCAACTGGAATGGTTTGTTCTACACGGTCGATTTTGTTAAAGATGCCTGCTTTACGGAAGAATAAAGTTAACACAATTGGTACAACAATTGCAATCGCCATCGCAATCAAGAAGATTACATAACCTTGCGCACCTGTACCTTTACCAACACCTAAACTATTCTTGATAGCTAAAATCCCTGGTAAACCACCGACACCAATCGCATTGGCACGAACTTTCATAATTGTAATAAACATACCTGCAATACCTGAACCAATCATCGCTGCCACGAATGGATAAACATATTTTAAGTTAATCCCGAACATCGCTGGCTCAGTAACCCCTAACCAAGCTGAAATGACAGATGGTACAGAGATTTGTTCTTCTTTTTTGTTTCCACGGTGAGCAATAACAACCGCTAATACTGCAGCACCTTGCGCGATATTAGATAAACAAATCATCGGCCAAAGGTTGGTCGAACCAAAGTCGGCAATTAATTGAGAGTCAATCGCTAAAGTAGTGTGGTGCAAACCAGTGATTACTAATGGCGCATAAACCGCACCGAAAATACCACCGAATAACCAGTTAAGAGGTGATTCTAAACCAGTATTCACAATCCAAGAAATACCTGAACCAATCTTCCAACCAATTGGACCTAAAATAGTATGAGCCGCAATGATTGTTGGTAATAATGAGAAGAATGGTACGAAAATCATTGAAACAGATTCAGGGATACGTTTTCTAAAGAATCTTTCTAAGTAAACAAGTAAGAATCCGGCCATCATCGCTGGAATCACTTGTGCTTGGTATCCAATTTTAGCTACTTGGAAGAAGCCAAAATCCCAAGACCAGTTTTTCGCAATTTCAGCAGCAGAAGTACCATTTACGGCATAGGCATTTAATAATTGAGGAGATACTAAAGTAATCCCTAAGACAATCCCCAAAATTTCAGTAGCACCCATTCGACGAGCAATACTCCAAGTGATACCTACTGGCAAGAAGTGGAAAATTGCTTCACCTGGTAACCATAAGAAACTATTGACACCGTTCCAAAACGGAGATACGGCAACGATTGTTTGATTACCTAAAAAGCCGAATTGCACACCTTCTAAAATATTACGGAAACCTAAAATTAAACCACCTACGATAATTGCTGGTAATAATGGTGTGAAGATTTCAGCTAACATGGTAATCACACGTTGGACTGGACTTTGATTTTGTTTTGCAGCTGATTTCGCATCTTCTTTAGAAACCCCAGATAATCCAGATACTGCAATAAAATCATTGTAGAATACAGGAACATCATTCCCAATAATTACTTGGAATTGCCCTGCATTCGTAAACATTCCTTTAACCACTGGAATATTTTCGATGGTTGCTTCGTCTGCTTTTTTTGGATCATTTAAGACAAAACGCATTCTTGTCGCACAGTGTGTCACTGCTGAAACGTTTTCTCTACCACCAATGGCAGATAGCAATTCTTTGGCTTCTTTATCATATTTGCCCATAGTTTTTTTCCTCCTTATAAACAACTTGTATAACTATGTTTCTTACATGGTTAATATACTGTATTTGATGTTTTTTGTAAACCGTTTACAACTTTGAAAACGCGTTTGAAAATTTTCTTAAATTAGAGCATTTTAATCATTCGGTTTCTGTTACCGGTCCCCTAGATATAAATATGTCTTTATTCTACCTACCTGTATGGGAATTCACCAACAAGCTAAAGTATCACTTGCTTATAAATTAATTTTTTTTAATTTTTTATAAATAATATCCGTTTTTTTCGTATGATAGAGATGTTAAGTATTTATGATGTACATACAAGTTAGAGGGGTTCTTGATGAAAATATATGAATTAATCTATCAACAATTAGAAAGTGAAATCTTATTGGGAAATTATCCCCCAGAAACCTTTTTACCAAGTGAAAGCCAATTAGCTAAGCACTTTGAAGCCTCACGCGATACGATTCGCAAAGCCTTGCAGCAATTGACCAACCATGGCTATATCAAAAAAGTTCAAGGTAAAGGTTCACTAGTCTTAAGAAGAGAACAGTTACGTTTCCCTGTTTCTGGTCTAACTAGTTATAAAGAGTTACAAAATGCCTATGGTTATGATAGCAGCACCCAAGTCGAAAGTTTAACCAAGCTAATTGTCAAAAAAGAACTAGCTGAAAAAACTGGCTTTGAAGAAAATCATGAAGTTTGGTCCGTCCTAAGAAGCCGTAAAATTGATGGGCAAAAGGTAATTTTAGATTGGGATTTGATTGCGCTAGAATTTGTGAAAGAGCTTGATACTGAAATTGCCAAAGATTCCTTATATGCATATTTTGAAAAACAGCTCGGACTAGAAATCTCTTTTGCTGAAAAAGAAATTACGGTTGACCCTGTTAAAACTTTAGATAAATTATATTTGGATTTAAATGAGCAAGATACCCACATTGTTTCGGTGACAAGTCGCGTCTTCTTAAAAAATATGCGGCAATTTCAATATACTGAAAGCCATCATCGCCTAGACAAGTTTAAATTTCATGATTTTGCTCGTCGCCATCAATTGTAAAAAAGTAGCTTTCTTCTATTGATTAATCATAGAAGAAAGCTACTTATTATTTTTGAGCATTCCTATATAAATCTGTGGCTTGACTCGTCGAAAGCTTAAAAGAACAGCGAATACGTTTGATGGCTAAATCTTTATTTGGACTCTTACGTATAATTTGGGAGATCAGGTATTCATCTTGCTTCGACATGACTTTAGGAAGTACTTTGTATCGCGCGCTGAAAACCCATAGACTTATACCAACTAATAAACTGATTATGACAAAACCTAACCACATCACGCATCATCCTTTGCTTTTTATTTGATTTTAGCAAAAGAATCTTAAAAATGTATCCGCCTCCAGCATGATTTTGCCATAGATTTTAGGCTTCAAAACCATTTTGATCAGCCACTTGTTTGAACCAATGACCTGATTTCTTAATCGTTCGTTTCCCATAATGAGCCAAATCGACTGAGATAAAGCCGTAGCGATTCTTATAGGCATTCAACCATGACCAGTTATCCATGCAAGTCCACATATGGTATCCTTTACAATTGGCCCCTTCTTGAATGGCTTGATGAACATATTTCAAATGATTTTGCACAAATTCAATACGATAATCATCCTCAATTTGCCCTTTTTCATTGATAAAGCGTTCTTCACCTTCCACGCCCATGCCATTTTCCGAGATATAACATGGAATATTGCCATAATTATCACGAACATTGATTAAGATATCGTAAATTCCTTTTTCATATATTTCCCAACCACGGTAAGGATTCATTTTACGACCTGGCATTTCATAGTTATCAAAGAAATCATCAGGCATTGGATGATTTGGATCAACTTTTGAGAAATCATCCTTTGCTTTGATTCGACGTGGTTGATAATAATTAATACCTAGAAAATCGATGGTATTCTCCTTGAAAATCGCAGCATCTTCAGCTTGTCTTTCAGGTAGTAAATCTAATTGTTTGACCACTTCAATTAAATCATTTGGATATTCTCCTTTGATGGCTGGCTCTAAAAATGAACGATTAAAGAACGCATCGGCCAATTGACTCGCTTTGACGTCGGCGGGATTGTTTTCATCACGAGGATAGCTAGGGGTAAGATTCAAAATAATCCCAATTTGACCACCTAAATTCATTTGATAATAAGCTTGAATTGCAAAGGCGCTGGCTAAAGCTTCATGATAACCGACTTGAACAGCATGCTTCATATTAACCTCAGCTGGATAATGAAATTGATATAAATACCCACCTTCAACAGGCACAATTGGTTCATTATGGGTAAACCAATATTTCA
>JAEWFE010000259.1 GCA_023389005.1 Bacillota bacterium | reverse complement strand
TTCGTTTAGTAACTACAGTGGAAGATAATGTGATTGTCGGTGCACAAGTTGCTGGGGTTGGCGCTTCTGATATGATTTCTGAATTATCATTAGCTGTTGAATCTGGTATGAATGCTGAAGATATCGCATTAACCATTCATCCACATCCATCATTGGGTGAAATTGTAATGGATACTGCCGAATTAGCATTAGGATTGCCAATTCATATCTAAAATCATTAAAGATAAAATTAAAGAGACTCAATCACAAGTGGTTGGGCCTCTTTTTTGTTTGCATTCTATTTCATTTTTGTTATAATTGAATTGAAAGGTGGGAAGGCTATGCAATTTTTGAAATTATTTTTTATTTATCGTTGGTATGCTTTAGTTTTTGCCTTCATGTATGTTGCACTTATCTATTTGATATGTCGAAAAACAAAATTGGTTAAAGCTGGTGTCATTTATGGTGTGGTTACTGAAATTATTTTCATCTTGACATTATTATATTTCTATTTTAGATTTTCACAGCCAAGTACGGTTTCACGTATGCCCATTTTTGAACAATTTTATAATATTGTGATTGTTTCGTGGTTTGTCTTTTATCTACCACTTGTCTTATTGGCTGCTTATCGCTTGCTCATTTGGATTAGACAGCGACTACATTTAGCCTTACAAATAATTTTGGCCATCAGTTACATTATTACCATGACAGGAATTGGTTATTTTGGCTTAATTGTCCATGTATTATTGTTTTATGGTTTTGCACCTTAAATGTTTTAGATCAAGATACTACTGGTGTCTTGGTCTTTTTTTGGTTGCAAGCGAACTAATAACCTGTATATAATAAAGTAAGAATGAGGAGGATGAATATGGAGAATTATCAATATCCTTTAGATTTGAATTGGTCTACAGAAGAAATGATTTTAGTTGTTAATTTTTGGGCTGATTTAGAAAAAGTCTATGAACAAGGCATGGATCGCCAAGCTTTTTTAAATAGTTATCAGTCCTTTAAATCAGTTGCCAAAAGTATTGGCGAAGAGCGTAAATTAGGCCGTGAGTTTGAAGAATTATCAGGCTATTCGCTTTATCATGCTGTAAAACAAGCGAAATCAAGTCAAAATAAGCGAATAAAGATGTGAGGTTTGACAATGGAAAAAATATATCAAGAAATCATTCATAAGTTATATCAAGCAGGTGAAATCGTCAAACAAGAATTGGCGCAACAAGATGTAGTAGTTAGCACTAAGTCTAGTCGTAGTGATTTAGTAACGAATATTGATAAGCTGGTTCAAAATTATTTGATGTCATCTTTAAGCGCACTCATTCCAGACCTAAATTTTTTAGCTGAAGAAAATGGCTTAACTGAATTATCGGATTTTAGTGGCAAAGTTGCAGTCATTGATCCAATCGATGGTACGAATAATATGGTTTTGCAGCAAAAGGATTTTTGTATTCTGCTAGGATTTTATGAAGAAAAAATAGGGCGCTGTGGTTTTATCTATGAAGTCATGGGCAATCATTTATTATGGGGTGGTCCTGAGATTGGTGTTTTTTATGATGGTAAGCCTTGGCATATGCAAAAGGATTTAAGTTTAGAAGACGGCTTGATTAGTTTTAATAGTATGATTTTTCGTGAAAATTTGCTGAAATCTCATGAATTAAGTGAACGTGCATTAGGAGTAAGGATGACAGGGTGTGCCGGTTTAGAAATGATGGATATTGCTTTAGGGAAGCGTGTCGCCTATATTTCTAATTTGCAACCATGGGATTATGCTGCTGGTCAAATCATTCTTGAAGCGTTAGGGATGAAAGTGACAACGATTTCAGGGGAGGCACTGTCTTTAAATGGCCGAGAGTTTATGATTGCAGCGACTCCCAATGCCCATCGAGAAATATTAGAAAGTATCGGTCATGAATAAAGTATCATGAAAAATCGAGTGTTTTGCTTTTTTTTCTGAAAATTTTTTGGTATAATTTCATTTTGAGTGAAGTCAATTAAATTTTAAAGGAGTCATTAAATTGAATTATAGAGAAGATATTCGTAATATCGCGATTATTGCCCACGTCGACCATGGTAAAACGACTTTGGTAGATGAATTATTAAAACAATCACATACATTAGATGCACGGACACAATTACAAGAACGTGCGATGGACTCAAATGCCTTAGAAAAAGAACGCGGAATTACCATTTTAGCGAAAAACACTGCTGTTGAATATAACGGTACAAAAATTAACATCATGGATACACCTGGACACGCCGATTTTGGTGGCGAAGTAGAGCGTATCATGAAAATGGTAGATGGTGTGCTATTAGTTGTCGATGCCTACGAAGGAACCATGCCACAAACTCGTTTTGTATTGAAAAAAGCCTTAGAACAAAAAGTAACGCCAATTGTAGTTGTCAACAAAATTGATAAACCGTCTGCTCGTCCTGAACATGTAGTAGATGAAGTATTAGAATTATTTATCGAGTTAGGTGCCGATGATGATCAATTGGATTTCCCAGTTGTTTATACTTCTGCATTAAATGGTACCTCTAGTCTATCTAGTGACCCAGCAGACCAAGAAAAAACCATGGCGCCAGTCTTTGATACAATTTTAGAACATATTCCTGCACCAATTGATAACTCTGATGAACCTTTGCAATTCCAAGTATCATTATTAGACTATAATGAATATGTTGGTCGTATTGGTATCGGACGTGTTTTCCGTGGTACGATTCGTGTAGGGGACCAAGTTGCTTTAATGAAACTAGATGGTGATGTGAAGAAATTCCGAGTGACGAAGATTTTTGGTTTCTTTGGCTTAAAACGTTTAGAAATTGAAGAAGCTAAGGCCGGAGATTTAATTGCCGTATCTGGGATGGAAGATATCTTCGTTGGTGAAACGGTGACACCAGCTGACCATCAAGAAGCTTTACCAATTTTACACATTGATGAGCCTACCTTACAAATGACTTTCCTAGTGAATAATTCACCATTTGCAGGACGTGAAGGGAAATTTGTCACTGCACGTAAAATTGAAGAACGTTTGATGGCGCAATTACAAACCGATGTCTCTTTACGTGTTGATCCAATTGGTCCGGATTCATGGATTGTTTCAGGTCGCGGGGAATTACATTTATCGATTTTAATTGAAAATATGCGCCGTGAAGGTTACGAATTACAAGTGTCTCGTCCGGAAGTTATCGAACGCGAAATCGATGGCGTGAAGTGTGAACCATTTGAGCGTGTTCAAATTGATACACCAGAAGAATATATGGGTGCAGTGATTGAGTCATTAGGTATGCGCAAAGCTGAAATGCAAGATATGATTAATACTGGAAATGGCCAAGTTCGTATTATTTTCTTAGCACCTGCTCGTGGTTTGATTGGTTATACTACAGAATTCCTATCTATGACTCGTGGTTACGGTATTATGCACCACACATTTGATCAATATCTACCAATGA
Source organism: Bacillota bacterium (assembly GCA_023389005.1). GTDB lineage: Bacteria > Bacillota > Bacilli > Lactobacillales > Enterococcaceae > Enterococcus_E. Next base: position 345 of record JAEWFE010000259.1, on the reverse strand, counting down.
TTCAAGGTCAAATTGGTGGTCGTCACCATGGTGCTTTAGTTTCTATTGATACGGGTAAGGCAACGACTTATTCAATTATGAGTATTGAAGAGCGTGGGACTGTCTTTGTTGAACCAGGTACTGAAGTCTATGAAGGAATGATTGTTGGTGAAAATTCACGCGATAATGATTTGACCGTAAATATCACTAAAGCAAAACAAATGACCAATGTACGTTCAGCTACAAAAGACCAAACTGCGGTGATTAAAAAGCCAAGAATTCTAACCCTTGAAGAATCATTAGAATTTTTAAATGATGATGAATATTGTGAAGTAACACCTGAAAGTATTCGTCTACGTAAACAAA
>JAEWFE010000247.1 GCA_023389005.1 Bacillota bacterium | reverse complement strand
CAGAAGCTTCAACTTTCTATCTAGAATTTAACCAAAAAGATGAAAAATCACCATATCGCAATGCTAATTTACGTAAAGCTATTTCCTATGCAATCAATCGTGATTCTCTAGCAAAACAAGTTTTAGCCAATGGTTCAATTGCGACAACCAACTTGATGCCAGAAAAATTCATTTATGATCCTAAGACGAAGAAAGATTTTGTCAAAGAAGCGAAATCTCCTGTGAAATATGATAAGAAGAAAGCAAAAGAATACTGGGAAAAAGCCAAGAAAGAACTTGGTGTGGATGAAGTGAAATTAGATATCTTATCTTCTGACTCAGATGTGGCTAAGAAGATGCTAGAATATCTACAAGGTTCATTACAAGAAAACTTACCAGGTCTAAAAGTAAGTGTTAGTCCAGTGCCATTCTCAGTTCGTCTAGATCGTTCAAACAAAGGTGATTTTGATACGGTTCTAAGTGGATGGGGTGCTGACTATGCCGATGCTTCTAGCTTCTTAGATATGTTTACAATTGGTAACAGCTACAACCGCGGAAACTGGAACAATGAAGAATATACGAAACTTGTTCGTGCTGCAGCTACTACAGATGCCGCTGATGAAGAAAAACGTTGGGATGACTTTGTAAAAGCTGAAAAGATTATCATGGATGAACAAGGGGTAGTGCCAATCTATCAAAAAGCAGTTGCCTATATGCGTAATCCAAAAGTCAAAGGTATCGTTAACCACCCAGCTGGTGCGAAATACGACTTCAAGTGGACTTACATCGCTAAATAAAGCAACGTAAAACTTTCAAAAAATAAGCTGATGCACTTTTACTTCAGTGCATCAGCTTTATAGGTTTAAAAGTAACCAGAAAAAAGTAGACAAAGCACGCTCGAAAGTAAGAGTAGGCCACTTATTTCAAAAAAGAAGCGGGAACTACCTTTACTTGCTTGCGAGAGTGAAAGATCATCTAATTTTAATTTTTTGAAGGCTTTTTTCATGGAGTAATGGAAGAAATCAAACACTCCAGAAGATAGAATCCACAAAAAGACGGCAATGATTAAAAATGGTAGCATGGATAAAAATAAGGTGTCTGAAAGATTGACCAAATGTAATTCATGCTTCATTGTTAGAAATCCTATATTGCCAAGTAAAATAATGAGAGATAGATACAGAGACCACTTTTTGGGACGCATAAGAAGCTCCTTTCTTGGTTTATCTATGCTAAATGTACACAAAATCATGTGAGAAGTCAAAAAAATCCTATGCTTAAAAAATTGGAGGGAACCTATTTGAATAGTTATGTAAAATATATTCTTAAGCGACTATTCTATATGCTGATTACTTTGTGGTTGATTGCTACTATTACTTACTTTTTAATGAAGCTTCTACCTGGTACACCATATACCAACGCTGAGAAATTATCCAAAGAACAAATTGCTATTTTAAATAAACAAATGGGGCTTGATCAACCAGTCATTGTTCAATATGGAAAATATTTATGGAATGCCCTACACTTTAATTTCGGAACTAGTTTCCAATTTAAAAACCAACCTGTTGCTTCATTATTAATGGATCGTATCGGGCCTTCTTTACAATTAGGTTTCCAAGCCATTGTTGTAGGTACGATTTTCGGAACAGTTTTAGGCGCGATTTCAGCGATGAAGCAAAATACATGGGTGGATACCTTGGCGACTTTAGTGGCTATTATCGGTCGTTCGATTCCTAACTTCGTGTTTGCGGTATTATTACAATATTTCTTTGCGATGAAATTACACATTTTACCAATCGCGAAATGGGAAGGTTTTGCGTATACGATTTTACCGACGATTGCCCTTGCGATGAGTCCATTAGCCGATTCTGCTCGTTTTATTCGTACGGAAATGGTCGAAGTCTTACATAGTGATTATATTGAATTAGCGCGTGCCAAAGGATTGAGTCGTTGGCAAATTGTTTTCCGTCATGGTTTACGAAATAGTTTGATTCCGTTATTAACATTATTAGGACCTTTAGCAGTCGGTTTGATGACCGGATCATTGGTTATCGAAAATATTTTTGCTATTCCAGGTATCGGGGAACAATTCGTTAAATCAATTACTACGAATGACTATCCAACCATCATGGCCGTAACAATCCTTTACTCTACCATGTTGGTTGTCGTTATCTTAGTGGTCGATATCCTTTATGGAATTGTTGATCCTCGTATTCGCGTATCAGAAGGGAGTCGTGGCTAGATGGAAGCGAAACAAATGCATGAAGAGATTGCCAATATTCCTGCTTCTGAATTTGAATTTCTACAAAAAGATACCGTTGAAGAACGTGAAGCCATTGCCGCTCCTTCTTTGACTTTCTTGCAGGATTCATGGCGTCGATTAAAGAAAAATAAAGCTGCTGTATTTTCAATTACTTTATTAACGATTATTTTAGTGGTGAGTGTCGGTGCGATATTCTTCTCGCCACATAATCCAGCAAAACAAAATATTGACTATATTAACTTGCCACCAAAAATTCCTGGGGTAGATATTAATGGTCTTAACGGGAAAGCCATGGTCGGGGGAGAATTAGTCGATAAATATAAAGAAGCAGGCGTACCTAAAGATGTGTACTTTATTTTTGGTACAGATAGTCTAGGTCGTGATTTATTAAGTCGATTATTAATGGGAACGCGAATTTCTCTATTTATCGCCTTTATTGCTGCTATACTAGATATTTCCATTGGGGTAGTAGTCGGTTTGATTTCTGGCTTACTTGGTGGACGTGTCGATACGATTTTACAACGTTTGATTGAAATCTTATCTGGTATTCCAACGTTAGTCGTGATGATTTTAATGTTAGTTGTATTTAAACCAGGTATTCCATCAATCATTGCGGCGATGGCGATTACCAACTGGATTCCAATGGCCAGAATTGTGCGGGCCCAATCCTTGAAGTTAAAAGATCAAGAATTTGTACTCGCAGCCACTACATTAGGTGAATCAAAAATGAAGATTGCGTTTAAACATATCTTGCCAAATATTTCTAGCGTGATTATTGTGCAAATGATGTTTAGTATTCCATCAGCAATTTTCTTCGAGGCCTTCTTAAGCTTTATCGGTTTAGGGATTAAGCCACCAGCAGCTTCTCTAGGGATGCTTTTAAGTGATGGATATAAGACATTCTTATTCTTGCCATATCAAATGTGGATTCCAGCCATCATGCTATCAGTAATTATGATTGGGTTTAACCTTTTAGCAGACGGTTTACGTGATGCTTTTGACCCTAAGATGAAGGAGTAAACGAATATGAAAAAAATTCTAGAAGTAAAAGATTTAGAAATTTCATTTGACACCTTCGCCGGCAAAGTGCAAGCCATCCGTAATGTGAGTTTTGATTTATATGAAGGGGAAACCTTAGCGATTGTAGGGGAATCCGGAAGTGGTAAATCAGTCACTACTCGAAGTGTCATGGGCTTACTTGCAAGTAATGCCAATATTGAAAATGGTCAAATCTTATTTAATGGTCAGGATATTGTGAAAAAGACCGAAAAAGAAATGCAAAAAATTCGAGGGAAAGAGATTACGATGATTTTCCAAGATCCGATGACTTCTCTAGACCCAACCATGCCAATCGGAAAACAAGTGGCAGAATCACTATTAAAACATACTAAAATTTCGAAAAAAGAAGCGATGGAACAAGCTTTAGAATTATTAAAACTAGTAGGAATTCCAAATGCTGAAAAACGCTTGAACAACTATCCACACCAATTTTCAGGTGGTCAACGTCAGCGGATTGTCATTGCGATTTCTTTGATTTGTTATCCACAAATTTTAATTGCTGACGAACCAACCACTGCGCTAGATGTAACGATTCAAGCACAAATTTTAGAACTATTAAAAGATATTCAAGAAAAAATTAAAACATCGATTATCTTTATTACCCACGATTTGGGGGTAGTAGCAAATGTGGCAGACCGTGTAGCTGTTATGTATGGAGGAAAAATTGTAGAAATCGGCACTTCTGAGGAAATTTTCTATAATCCACAACATCCATATACTTGGGGCTTATTAGGTTCGATGCCATCCTTAGAAGGTGGAGAAGAGCGACTATATGCGATTCCAGGTACACCACCAGATTTATTACAACCACCAAAAGGAGATGCTTTCTATCCACGTAATGAGTATGCTTTAAAGATTGATGCTGAAAAACAACCACCATTCTTTGAAGTGTCACCAACGCATAAGGCTGCTACTTGGTTATTAGCACCTCAAGCACCAAAAGTAACCCCACCGAAAGAAATTCAAATTCGTTGGGCAAAATTCGCAGAAAAAAATCAAATAAAAAAAGGTCAAGCCTAGAAAGGAAGTCGTAACGTGAAAAAAGTTTTATTAGATGTTAAAAATTTAAAACAATATTTTAACGTTGGCCGCAAAGATGAAGTTAAAGCGGTAGATGACATTACTTTCCATATTTATGAAGGTGAGACTTTTGGCTTGGTAGGTGAGTCAGGAAGTGGGAAATCGACTACTGGCCGTACGATTATCCGATTAAATCAACCAAGTGGCGGAGAAATCACTTTTGATGGAAAAGATGTTATGAAGTTGAAAAAACGCGATGAATTAAAAGAATTTCGTCGTGAAGT
>JAEWFE010000303.1 GCA_023389005.1 Bacillota bacterium | reverse complement strand
TGAACTATTTTAAAGATTAAAGGAGACATTTAAATGATTTCAGCAAGTGATTTAAGAGCTGGTATGACTTTTGTACAAGATGGCAAATTAATTAAAGTTTTAGAAGCAAGCCATCACAAACCAGGTAAAGGAAATACAGTGATGCGTATGAAATTACGTGACGTTCGTAGTGGTGCAACTTATGATACTACTTTCCGTCCTGAAGAAAAATTCGAACGTGCACACATTGATACAAAAACTGTTCAATATCTTTACACAATGGATGACACAGCGTATTTCATGGATTTAGAAACTTATGAACAATACGAAATTCCAACTGAAACTGTAGAAACTGAAATGAAATATATCCTTGAAAACATGGAAGTTAAAATTCAATTCTTTGGTTCTGAAGTCGTAGGTATTCAATTACCAACAACTGTAGTCCTAAAAGTTGAAGAAACACAACCATCAATCAAGGGCGCAACTGTAACTGGTTCAGGTAAACCAGCTACTATGGAAACTGGATTAGTTGTAAACGTACCAGACTTTATCGAAGCAGGCGAATACTTAGAAATCAACACTGCTGAAGGTACTTATGTAAAACGCGCAACTAAGTAATACTGAGAAAATGGGATGTGAGCAAATCGCATCCCTTTTATATTAGGTTGTAAATCGACTTGATCAGCTACGAGCATAAGGTTATCAATCAACTTGGTCAAATACGAGAAAATTCATGTGTTACCTACTGCTAAGAAAATTGGATGAAAGGAGATTTTCTTAAGCAGGAGGGTGAATTTTCCGAGTATTTAGTTGATTGATACCGAGAAGGATAAGACTGTCCAACACGTCTGGAAAGTCCGAGAAGTAAAGACTTTCCAAGACGAGAATGTCTTATGCCGAAGTAGCTAGTCGATTTACACCGTCAATTAGGTTGTGAGGCAGCTTGGAAAGCCTAGAAGAAATTGTAGTGTTTACCTACCACTGAAAAAATCGGATGAAAGGAGATTTTTGCAAGTGAGAGGGCGAATTTCACAATGTCTAGCTACCGAACACAGAGTATTAGGTTGTGAGAAGGGTCGATCAGCTACAATCCGAAATGGTGAGAAATTCGTGTAGTTTGCTTGCAAAGCTGTAATGATTCAGAGTGTAGTTTTTTATCATTTGTGAAAAAAATAGATTAAAAAGAATTGAATAAAATGAGGTGTTTTGAGTGCGTGGGTATTCTTTAGAAAAGATGAAACACGTCGGCTTAGTATTAATTTTAAGCGTATTGATTGGGTTATCTGTTGGGGCATTGGATGCAGGATTTGGACGTGTATTAGACTACATCAGCATATTTTTCCATCAACATCAGCATATTTTACTCCCTTTTCTAGGGTTTGCAGGGATGTTGTTTGTTCATATTCAACTAAAATACGGAAAAGACAGTCACTTAGGTATTGGGTTAATTTTCAAAGCTGGGTATGGAGAAGTCAGTAAAGTACCCAAACGTCTAGTACCTTTTGCAATCTGCGGAACATGGTTGACCCATTTATTTGGTGGTTCGGCCGGTCGTGAAGGTGTTGCGGTACAGATTGGGGCAACGGTGGCTCATGCATTTGGTCGTCAATTTCAAGGCATGAATTATAAACGTTTTATCGTTATCGGGATGGCTTCAGGGTTTGCCGGTTTATTCCAGACACCTATTGCTGCGATATTTTTTGCGATGGAAGTCTTAGTAGTAGGGCATTTAACCTATGATGTATTACTTCCTACGATGGTTGCTTCTTTTACCGCAAGTTTTACTTCAGAATTTTTAGGACTAAGTAAATTTAGCTATCACTTAGTATTAGATGATCGCCTGCCTTGGTTTTTAATTGTACGCTTAGTTATTTTAGGGATTATTTTTGGCTTAGTCGGTTATTTATTTGCAAGAACGATGCGCTTAACTCGGCTAACTTTAACCAATCATTTTCCTAATCCAGTATGGCGAATCGGTATCGTTGGTATTATTGTTAGTGTTTTATTATTTGTTTTTCACGATGGACGCTATGCAAGTTTAGGGACGAATTTGATTGTGGATAGTTTTCACGGCGGGACCATTTATCCTTATGACTGGTTCTTAAAAATGATTTTAACCGCACTGACACTAGCTTGTGGTTTCCAAGGTGGGGAAGTGCTACCGATGTTTGCGATTGGCTCTACATTAGGGGCTGCTTTAGCCGGAATTTTTGGCTTGCCAGTGGATTTTGTGGCGGCACTTGGTTTTGCGAGCGTCTTTGGTAGTGCGACGAATACCTTCTTAGCGCCAATCTTTATCGGTGCCGAAGTATTTGGCTTTGATGCGATCCCTTACTTCTTTATCGTTTGTGCGATTGGTTATCTATGTAACGGAAACCGCAGCATCTACAGCCTACAAAAAATCGAAAAAGAATTTTAATCAATTATTTCCCCCAATAAGTCCGACTAAATTAGACTTATTGAGGGAATTTTTTACTCTTCATTAGGTAATGTTACGCTAGGATGTGTACGAAGATAGGTTTCTTTTTGGCTGCGTGTCAATTGCTTAAAGGCATACTCCGCTTTTTGGGCCTCACTTCTGGTAGCAAAACATTCTGCATGAATCATCTGAAGTGGGCGACGTTTAGCTAATTTGGTATATTTTGCGCCGATGCCTTGATTATGCTCATTTAAACGGCGAGCCAGATTCGTCGTATAGCCACCATAAAACGTGTCATCTTTGCATAATAAAACGTAAAAATAATGTACTTTACTTTCCATAGAGCATCTTCTTTATCGTAGGGGTATATTCGCCGTTTGTATCATAAGTATAGATGGGTGGCAGAACCTTCAGCCCGTCTTTTTTTCCTTGATAAATCCCTTCAACCAATAAAATATTCGCCTCTTTGCCTTCTTTTGGATAAATAAATTGAATCCTCTTTGGCATAATCTTAGCTTGCTGCATGGTTTCAATCACTTCTAAAAAGCGATCAGGACGATGAACGAGGCATAAACGACCATTCATCTTCAGTAGATGCGCACTCGTTTGAATCACCGTTTCTAAATTGGTGTAAATCTCGTGGCGCGCGATGGCAAGATGTTCATTAGGATTTTTATGATTGGTTGGTAAATCTTTAAAATAAGGCGGATTGCATAATATTAAATCTACTGCATCATGGCCAAGATATTTGGGTGCATTTTTCAAATCATCTTGAATGACGGTCATCTGCTCAGCCAAGCCATTTAGTTGAATACTGCGCTGAGCCATATCCGCCAGACGCTCTTGTAATTCAATTTGGATAATTTCAGCTTGCGTATGACGGCTAACAAATAGGCCAACCGCACCATTTCCTGCACACAAATCTACAATCTTCCCACGCTTTGGAATATTCGGAAAATTAGCTAATAAAACAGCATCCAATGAAAACGAAAAAACTTCGCGACTTTGAATAATTTGGATATTTTCCGCAAATAATTGATCAATCCGTTCGTTAGGTAATAAATTTATTCTTTCTGACATTTTTACTCCTTAGTTATTTTAAAAATGTTTACATACTAAAAATAGGCAATAATATCTGTTACTTTATTTCGTTCAGTTATTTGTACAAATCGCTTCTTTTCACGAACTATTATACTATGAATGAATGGAATGAAAAAGGAAAAAATACTTGTCAAGAACTTAATAAACAAGCTATACTAAAAGACAAAAGAAGAGAAAAGGAGAGCAAAAAATGTTCTTTAGTTTTATGCGTGGCTTTTGTCGTGTATTGTTCTTTGTCATTAACGGCAATTTAGAAATTCAAAATAAAGAAAAATTACCACAAGATGAAAATTATATCTTGGTTGCGCCTCATCGTACTTGGTGGGATCCTTTGTACCTTGCTGTAGCGGCTAGACCGAAAAAATTTGCATTTATGGCCAAAGAAGAGCTATTTAAAAATCCGATTATTCGCTTTATTTTGGTTCATTCCAATGCTTTTCCAGTCAACCGTCAAAAGCCCGGACCAAGTGCCATTAAGACGCCGGTGAAATTGTTGAAAAATACGGATTTGAGTTTAATCATGTTTCCTTCTGGTAGTCGCTATTCTTCAGAGCTAAAAGGTGGTATGACAGTCATAGCGAGAATGGCCAAAGTACGTATCGTGCCTTGTGTGTATCAAGGTCCATTAACATTGGGTGGATTATTTTTGCGTAAAAAGGTCATTATTCGTTTTGGTGATCCAATTGATATTTCTGATGTTAAAAAATCGGATAAAGCAGGAATTGCGATGGTTGATGAACGTTTAATGAAGGCTTTTAACCAATTAGATTATGAAGTGAATCCAGAATTTAAATACCTCATTCCAGAAAAGAAGAAAAAATAAGTGGAAAGTCAAGGGTTAATCTCACTCTTGGCTTTTTTAGGCTAAAAAAAAGACTGATTAAATAACCAGCCTTTGTGTATTTTGCGTGAACACAGTTATGAATCATACATGTTTTTTGATACTATCCTTCCATCAAACAGGTAATTGCTACTAACCAATGAAAAAGTCAATAAAAATAGGGAATGTACTTACTCACTGAGAATGGGGGAGATGAGTTTGACATAAAACAAATGAAGAGAATAAATTTTCTAAAGACCTTTTCTTAAATCCCACAAACAAAATACAAGTATTATTATATTTGAAAAATCATAAAATGAAAGCGAATTTCCTAAACGACAAATAAAATTGCTTAATTAACAAAAATTATTGACAGACTTGTTCTAAATCATTAATGACTTCAGAAAAATAAGTTCGTGAAAGAGGTAGTAAAGTATTATCTTTTAATTGAACAATGCGCTTGCCACGACTAACATCTTTTACGGCATGTTTGTTGACGATAAATGAGCGATGAATCCGTAACAAGTCCTCATGTAGCACCTCAACCTGATTTAAAGGCAAGTAGAATTCATACTGCAAGTTGGGGCCGACAAAACGTATTTTATGCATACCGTTAGATTCAATATAGCGTATATTTTTTAACGGAATTTTCATGAGTCGACACCGATCTTTGATAATGAGGCTATTTTGTCCTGTTTGGCGCTTTCGTTGAAAATAGTAATTCACCTGCATTTCAACATTAGAAGCAAACCGCATGAAATATTCATTTTTATTAAGAACAACAGCAGAGGGCCATTTTGTTTTCAAGGTCACTTTATTGGCATCATTGTTGGTAATGAGTACAAGTTGTCCTTTACTATCCAAGCGATGAATATCCTCAATTAACTGTAAATGATTTTTTTCATCCATATTTATCGGGATAAAATAAAGATTTACGCTTTCTGATTGCGGAAGATTGGCTAATAAAAAATCAGTTTGTTTATATTGGATTAGTGCTTCTTTTTGATGACGTAACAATTGAATTAATAGATTTTTCAAGATAGAATCACTGTTTTGCTGTGTTTCGATGAGATAGATAGCCATGGGTAATTCCTTTCTTTATAAAAATTGCAAGCAAAATTAT
>JAEWFE010000300.1 GCA_023389005.1 Bacillota bacterium | reverse complement strand
ATTACTGAAGTGATGGATGAAGCCCATATAGATATGGTTGCTCATTACAGTGATATTATTCAAATCGGTGCCCGCAATATGCAAAACTTTAAATTATTATCTGCAGTTGGAAAAACAGGGAAACCTATTGGCCTAAAACGTGGCATTTCTGGTACAATAGATGAGTGGTTAAATGCAGCAGAGTATATTGCAGTTGAAGAAAAAAGTCCGGTTATCTTTATTGAACGTGGTATTCGAACTTATGAAACAGCTACAAGAAATACGTTTGACTTGAGTGCTGTACCTTTAATCAAAAAATTAAGTCATTTTCCAATCATTGTTGATCCAAGTCATGGTACCGGTGTGTGGGATTTAGTCACTCCGATGGCAAGAGCTGGGGTTGCTGCTGGTGCTGATGGGATGATTGTTGAAATTCATCCAGATCCACAAAATGCGTGGTCAGATGGCATGCAATCATTAAATGAAAAGACCTATTTGCAAATGATGAAAGAAGTCAATATTTTAGTGGATGCAATGAAGAAAATTAAACAAATTGAAGCTTAAGGGGCGATTTTATGTTAGCAGTCAATTTACCAAATCATAGTTATCAAATTATTGTCAAAAAAGGCGCGTTAGATAACTGTGGTCAATGGGTGAAATCTTTATGGAAAGAGCAAAAAATTGCCATTATTACAGATAGCAATGTAGAAAAATTATATGCAGACAAAGTCAAGCAAGAATTAAATGGCGTTGGCTTTGAAGCAGAAGTATTGGTGGTTCCGGCTGGAGAAAAATCTAAGTCATTACAATGTGCCAGTGATTTGTATGATCAATTAGCCGATTTAGGCTTTACTAGAAGTGATGGAATTATTGCCTTAGGTGGTGGCGTAGTAGGTGATTTAGCTGGTTTTGTGGCTTCAACCTTTATGCGTGGCCTTCATTTCTTGCAAATTCCAACCACACTTTTAGCTCAAGTTGATTCCAGTATTGGCGGAAAAACAGCGGTCAATACCCAAAAGGCGAAAAATTTAGTGGGAACCTTTGCCCAACCAGATGGCGTCTTAATTGACCCTTTTGTATTGCAAACCTTAGATGACCGTCGGATTCGTGAAGGAATTGCTGAAATTGTCAAATCTGCGGCGATTGCGGATAAAGTGCTTTGGGAATTTTTAGGGACGCTTTCTGATGAACATGATTTATTAAACCATGCCGAAAAAGTCATAACGGCATCATTAAACGTCAAGAAAAAAGTCGTTGAAGAAGATGTTTTTGATCATGGAAGTCGCTTAACTTTGAATTTTGGTCATACCATTGGACATGCCATTGAAAATACAGCAGGTTATGGTGTGGTCAGTCATGGTGAAGGAGTAGCCATCGGGATGATGATGATTAATGCGCATGCTGAAGCGATTGGACTTTCACCTGAGAATTCTACTCAAGCGTTAAAAACGATGCTAGAAAGATTCCATTTACCAACGAGCTATCCTGACTTAGATGCACAAGCAATTTATACGGCGATTACGCATGATAAAAAAGCGCGTGGCAGTCAATTGAAGATTATTACCTTAAAAGAAATTGGCCAAGCGCAAATCACGCCAATTCCAATAGAGAAGATTAAAGAATACATTAAAGGAGAGAATTAATTTATGCGCTACTTTACAGCTGGAGAATCACACGGACCAGAGTTGACAGCAATTATCGAAGGCTTACCTGCGGGCATGCCTTTAACAGTAGAAGATATCAATATAGAATTAGCAAGAAGACAAACCGGTTATGGCCGTGGTGGTAGAATGTTAATTGAAAAAGACCAAGTTCGCATTACTTCTGGTGTTAGACATGGTAAGACTTTGGGTTCGCCGGTAACTTTAGTCGTTGAAAATAAAGACTGGAAAAATTGGACAACGGTTATGAGTGTCAGTGAAGTTGAAGAAAAGGAACGTCATTTGCGTCGTGTGGCTAAACCTCGTCCAGGACATGCGGATTTAGTAGGTGGTATGAAGTATCATCACCGTGATTTGCGTAATGTATTGGAACGTTCTTCCGCGCGTGAAACAACGATGCGCGTGGCAATTGGTGCAGTGTGTAAGAAATTATTGTCTTTACTAGATATTACTGTAGCTGGCCATGTTGTAAAACTAGGTGGGATTAGCGTCAATCCAGAAAATTATCCAAGCGTGGCTGAAATCAAAGCTATCTCAGAAAAGTCAGAATTACGTGTCATTGATCCAAGTGTGGAACAAGCGATGAAAGACTTAATCGATCAAACCAAGAAAAATGGCGATACGATTGGCGGAATTGTGGAAGTACAATTGGATAATGTTCCTGCTGGATTAGGTAGCTATGTTCAATGGGATAAAAAGCTAGATGCAAAAATTGCTCAAGCGGTGGTCAGTATCAATGCCTTTAAAGCGGTAGAGTTTGGTATCGGTTTTGAGATGGCAAATTTACCAGGTTCTCAAGTCATGGATGAAATTCAATGGGATCAAGAAAAGGGCTATACACGTAAAACCAATCGTTTAGGTGGTTTTGAAGGCGGTATGACAAATGGAGAAACATTGATTGTACGTGGTGTGATGAAACCAATTCCTACTTTGTATAAACCATTACTGAGTGTGGATATTGATACCAAAGAACCATACAAAGCAAGTATCGAACGCTCAGATTCAACGGCAGTCCCAGCGGCAAGTGTCGTGTGTGAAAATGTTGTGGCAACTGTGGTAGCTGGTGAAATATTAGAAAAATTTGCCAGTGATTCCTTTGAAGAATTAGTAGAAGAGGTTAGTCGTTATCGTGAATACCTTAAAGCATACTAAGCAAATT
>JAEWFE010000297.1 GCA_023389005.1 Bacillota bacterium | reverse complement strand
AAGCGTTATGAAGCAAATGATAATCAATTTGTATTTTTATTAAATCCATATTTAGATGATTCTTTTTTAGCTGATTTTCATTTTAAACGTGTGATACTAACGCGTTTACCTTTTCATAATCCTAGCGAGCCATTAACACTTGCTTATCAAAAGTATTTGGAAAATCTAGATATCGATGCGTTTCAACGTGAGGCTTTACCGACAGCTGGTATTCGTTTAGCGAGATGTTTAGATTTAGTAGCAAATCAACCCGATGCGAAACTGTTGATATTAGATAAGCGGCTGATTTCGACAACTTACGGAAAGAAGCTACAAAAAATCTTACCGAAACCTTGGGAGTATGAGGCAAAGACTTAAAAATTAGTAAATTCCTATTTTTTTGTAAAACTTACGCAAAGAATCTGGTATAATAAAAACATTAGAATTAAAAGCCAGATTAGGGGTGGGTAAAATTTGCATGATGAAGATGCACGTGAAAAACGTATCAATCAAATATTGATGATAGGTATATATATTATGCTGGGAGTTATCTTATTTACGAGCATATTTTACTTGAAAGCAACTAAGACGTATCGACACGCCAGAAATGAAGCAATCCAAATTGCAACACAGTATGGTAAATTAGATCAAGTTGATGACTTTTATTGGTTCAATCGTAAAAAAACTTATTTCTCAGTGGGTGGAAAAGATGCAAAAGGTGACGAAAAATATGTCATCATTGCGCAAAAAGGTGGTAAAGTACAAGTGGTGAATCAAAAAGATGGTTATAATGAAGATGAAATTCGCCAAGTCTTTGCAAAAGTCCATCCAAATCAGACGATATTAAAAGCCACTCTTGGTTTTTACAACAAACAGATTGTATGGGAAATCGTTTCTAAACAAAATCAGTACTATTTTTTTGACTTTAAATCTGGTCAAGCAATTGAAAATATTTAAGGTTAATGAATTGTTGGAAAAAAATATATAAAAAGGATGAGGAAAATGAAATTATCAACAAAGGTTCAAAATTTAGCGCCATCAGTAACTTTGCAAGCGGCGGCAAGAGCAAAAGACTTAAAAGCACAAGGTCTAGATGTTCTAAGTTTAACAGTTGGTCAGCCTGATTTTGTCACACCTAAAAATATTGAAGAGGCTGCCATTGCTGCGATTCAATCAGGTGAGGCTAGTTTTTACACACAATCAGCAGGTATTCCTGAACTACGGCAAGCAATCGTCACTTACATGAAGGCGAATTATGGCTTAGATTATTCAATTAATCAAACAATTGTAACTGATGGCGCAAAGTTTGCATTATATTTGCTCTTCCAAACGATTTTGGATGAAGGGGATGAAGTGATTATCCCTGTTCCTTATTGGGTAAGTTATGCAGAACAAGTACGTTTGGCTTCTGGCGTCCCTGTTTTTGCCAAGACGGATGAAGAAAAAGGCTTTAAAGTTACCGTTGAGCATTTGGATGAAGTCTTGACGAAACGTACAAAAGCGATTATCATTAATTCGCCTTCTAATCCAACGGGAATGATTTATTCAAAAGAAGAATTATTTGCGATTGGACAATGGGCGGTTAAAAATAAAGTATTAATTGTTGCAGATGATATCTATGGCCGCTTGATTTATGGTGATAATCAATTCACCTCCATGGCGATGCTAACACCAGAAATCCGTCAAAATACTATTGTGATTAATGGTGTATCTAAAACTTATGCTATGACGGGTTGGCGCATTGGTTTTGCAGTAGGTGATGAAGAAATCATACAAGGAATGATTCGCCTAGCTAGTCAATCAACAAGTAATCCAACAGCGGTGAGTCAATACGCGGCTGTCGAGGCTTTAACTGGCAGTCAAGCGTCTGTGGAAGAGATGCGTTTGGTTTTTGAAGAAAGATTAAATCGCTTATATCCATTATTGTGTGAAATTCCAGGCTTTAAGGTCCAAAAACCACAAGCAGCCTTTTATTTCTTCATTAATATAAGCGAAACTTTACAAAAATGTGGGTATCAAGAAGCTACCAGTTTTGTAGAAGATTTATTAAACGAAGCACATGTTGCTGTTGTGACGGGTGCGGGATTTGGAATGGACCAATATATTCGTATCAGTTATGCAACAGACTGGGCTACTTTAGAAAAAAGTGCACAACGTATCAAAGCATTTGTCGAAAGTAAAATGCAATAGATGCGTTAATATATAATTGTTAGTATAGATTGGAGAGACTCTCGTGAAACAAATTCAAATTGTTGATTCAAAAGAGCACGTTGGGGAAGTTGTCAAGATTGGTGCTTGGGTAGCTAATAAGCGCTCAAGTGGTAAAATTGCTTTCTTACAACTAAGAGACGGAACTGCTTATTTTCAAGGAGTAGTAGTTAAAAGTGAAGTGCCTGAAGAAGTATTTCAATTAGCAAAAGGACTAAATCAGGAAACTTCTGTCTGGGTTATTGGTGAGATTAGAGAAGATTCTCGTTCTAAATTTGGTTATGAAATCGGGATTACTGATATTGAAGTGATTGGAGAAAGTCATGAATATCCAATTACACCGAAAGAACACGGAACTGACTTTTTAATGGATCACCGTCATTTATGGCTTCGTTCTTCTAGACAACATGCCATTATGCAAATCCGTAATGAAATTATTCGTGCCTCTTATGAATTTTTCAATAATCATGGTTTTGTGAAAGTAGACCCACCAATTTTAACAGGTTCTGCACCTGAAGGAACGACAGACTTGTTTGAAACAAACTACTTTGATCATAAAGCCTATCTATCTCAATCAGGTCAGCTGTATATGGAAGCTGCAGCGATGGCGATGGGAAAAGTCTTCTCATTTGGACCAACTTTCCGTGCCGAAAAATCAAAAACACGTCGTCATTTGATTGAATTCTGGATGATTGAACCAGAAATGGCCTTTATGCATCAAGAAGAAAGTTTAGAGATTCAAGAACAATATGTCGCATACTTAGTACAAAATGTGTTAGATCATTGTGATTATGCTTTACATGTTTTAGGTCGTGATCGCAGCGTATTAGAAAAATATACCAAATTACCATATGCACGTATTAGCTATGATGAAGCGATTGAACGATTACAAGCAAATGGTTTTGATGACATCAAGTGGGGCGATGATTTTGGTTCACCACATGAAACCTTTATCGCCAATTCATTTGAACAACCTGTATTTATCATGAACTATCCTAAAGCAATTAAACCATTTTATATGAAGCCTCATCCAACAAGAGATGATGTGGTTGTGTGTGCCGATTTAATTGCGCCAGAAGGTTATGGTGAAATTATCGGAGGTTCTGAAAGAGCAACGGATTATGATTACTTGTTAGAACAAATTCGTCAAGCTGGCTTAAATGAAGAAGAATATTCATGGTATCTAGATTTGCGTAAATATGGTACAGTGCCACATTCTGGTTTTGGTTTAGGTTTAGAACGTACGGTGACTTGGATTGCAGGTATTGACCATGTACGTGAAGCTATTCCATTCCCACGTTTATTAAACCGTATTTATCCATAAAACAGCAATTACCGACTTACACAATGTAGGTCGGTTTTTTGTGGCATGAATACGGAAAAATTAAAACTTTCTAAATAATGATTGCCTTTTCTTTATTCATTCGCTACAATAGTCTGGTACGAATAAAATGGAGTTTTGACATGACTTATACAAAAAAATTAAAGCACTATTTAGAAGAAAAAAATCTTTGGGAAGTTTTTTCTTACCTATTCTTTGGCGGTTGTACCTTTGTCGTTAATTTTATTACCTATTTCTTATTCAAAGATTTATTGCATTTCAACTATATTTTGGCAAATTTAATCGCTTGGATACTTTCGGTGCTCTTTGCTTATATTACGAACAAGTTATACGTTTTTGAATCTAGAGGAAAAACCTTTGCACAAAATTTAAAAGAATTATTTTTATTTTTTGCTGCACGTATTTTAACATTAGGTTTTGATATGGGTTCATTATCTTTTTGTTTAGAAGTGTTAAAGACAAGTGATTTCATTGCAAAATTTGTTTCTCAGTTTATTGTGATTTTATCAAATTATATCTTTAGTAAACTGATTATTTTTAAAAAATCAAAATAGGTTTTAAAATCAAAATGTATCGTGTATAATAAAACAAGTTAAGTATATGAAGGAGGCGTAGATTTGAATTCAACAAATCAACCAGAAAAGCCGACGTCTAACAATCCATCTACGAATCAGGATAATCGCTCGCAGATGAGTAGAACTTCTGCAACTGCTCGTGCGAAACAGAAAAAGGAACGACGAATGAATCGACGCAATACAGAAGATCGCATCGTAAATAAAATAGTTACGATCGTTGTTGTTGTATTAGTCTTGATTATATCGATTTTAGGATTTACAGTCTTCCACTATGTCCAATCGAGTCTAAATCCGCTAGATCCACAAAGTAATAAAAATATAGAAATTACGATTCCAACAGGCTCATCCAATAAACAAATTGGGGAAATATTAGAAAAAGGTCACATTATCAAGAGTGGCTTAGTTTTTAATTACTATACTAAGTTTAATAATTTAACTGGTTTTCAAGCTGGAACTTATAAATTAAGTCCAAGTATGACGCTCGATGGGATTAGTAAGAAGTTACAAGGTGGTAATGGTTTAAGTGTGGCCGATGCGAAGTTGACGATTCCTGAAGGTTTTACCATTGAACAAATAGCAGATAAGTTGGCGGATAAAACGAAATTAGATAAAAAAGACTTTCTCGCTTTGATGAAAGATGATCAATTCTTCCAAGAGATGCAAGCCAAATATCCTAAATTATTAGAATCAGCGGCAAGTGCTACGGATGTGCGCTATCGTTTAGAGGGTTATTTATTCCCCGCAACTTATGATTATCTCAATAAAATGACCTTGAAAGATTTAGTGGCACAAATGATTGCCAAGACAGATTCGGTCATGCAAAATTATTATGATACCATTGCGGCAAAAAATATGACGGTTCAACAAGTGCTAACCTTAGCTTCTTTAGTCGAAAAAGAAGGTGTCAGTGATGTTGATCGTAAAAATATTGCCCAAGTATTTTATAATCGTCTAGCACAAAATATGCCATTACAATCTGATATTTCTGTGCTGTATGCATTGAACGAAACCAAAGAAACTGTTACAATTAAGGACACTCAAACAGATTCACCGTATAATTTATATTTGAATACTGGATATGGACCAGGACCATTCAATAATCCAGGAGAAAAGGCGATTCAAGCAGTCTTAAATCCAATTCAAAATGATTATCTATACTTTGTTGCTGATGTGAAAACAGGCCAAGTATATTTTGCTAAAACATTAGAAGAACACAATGCTTTAGTCAAAAAATATGTGAATCAATAATATCCAATGATGTATGATAAAGGAGAATTATAGATGGTAGAAAAAGTATATCCAATGACACAAGAAGGAAAAGAAAAATTAGAACGAGAATTAGAAGAATTAAAAACAGTGAAACGTGGCGAAATTATTGAACGTATTAAAATTGCGCGTAGTTTTGGTGACTTATCTGAAAACTCAGAGTATGAATCTGCCAAAGATGAACAAGCTTTTGTGGAAGGTCGAATCACTACTTTAGAAAATATGATTCGTTTTGCACAAATTATTGATAATGATAATGTTGCTCAAGATGAAGTTTCAATTGGTAAAACGGTTGTCTTTAAAGAGTTGCCTGACGGAGAAGAAGAAGAATACACCATTGTCGGAAGTGCTGAATCTGATCCTTTTGCTGGTAAAATTTCTAATGATTCACCTATTGCACAAGCTTTAATTGGTAAAAAAGTGAATGATGAAGTAAATATTTCAACACCAGGTGGCGACTTCTTGGTTAAAATTGTTTCTGTGAAATAGTAATGATTAAAGGGTACTATCGCTAGTCGATGGTACCTTTCTATATTATAAGGAGGGCTGCAGTTGAAACTTAGTGCCTGGCGTTTTTTCTTTATTGTCAATATTTTACTATTGATTCTTTCTATCTGGCAAATTGTGGAAGATTCTGGTTTGACTGTCATCTTAATTTTAGGGACGCTGAGTTTATTTTTACACTACCTGCGTCGAAAAAAAGGAAAAAATACCAATTTATTATTATGGTTAGGCATTGTTCTTATCTTTATCAGCTTGATTAACAGTTATGCCTTTTGGTTAATGCTGGTCTTTATTGTCTTATTTGTCGGGATTAAAGGCTTTGAAATCATTGATCTGGATTATGGGAATCTTTTGTTTTGGCGTAAAAAAAATATCATTATGGTCCAAACAAAAGAACCAAGTGAAGAAAAAGAATTTATTAGTAAAAAAAGCTACATCGGGACTCAAATGATTGGCAATGAAGTGTTTGAATTTGATGATATTAATTTAACGATTTTTGCTGGAGATTCGATTATCGATTTAGGAAATACCATTCTTCCTAAGGGCAAAAATGTCATTGTATTACGAAAAGGTTTTGGTCGTACCCGGATTTTAGTCCCCCATGGCATTCAAATTGATATCTTACATGAAGCGTTTCGTGGTGAATTTCATTTCCAACAATATCATTATTCGTTAAATGCTGAGGAAGTAAAAATCCATGATATGAAATATGCTGAAAGCGAACGAAAGATTAAAATTATTTCTAATGTAATTATGGGTGATTTAGAGGTGATTCGAGTATGAATAAATCGAAAATTCTACGCTGGGTTGCCTATCTCTCGTTAACTTTCTTTTGGAGCTTCATCTTTGTTTTATTTGCCTATTTCTTTGCCCAAGGAAATAAGCAATGGATGTTAAGAATATTATCTGCCAAAATCTTATTTGTGCCCATTATTGTTTATATTGCGTTATTAGCGATTTTACTAGCAATAGCAATGTGTTTAATCTATTTTTTTATGCAAAAAGGTTTATTAGACCCAATTGAACAACAAGTCAAAAAAATTAAGGAAGCACGTGTTGATGAATTTCAGCCTTTAGCATTTAATAAATTAACTAAAGTTGAAAATTACCATCAAAAAGAAATTATTGAAGGCTTAAATGAAATCCAAACGCAAATTCAGACAATGACCTTGGATTTGCAGACAGAGCATCAAAAACAAGAATTACTTGATGGCGAAAGTAAAGAGGAGATTCTTGAAAATGAACGTCATCGCTTGGCTAGAGAACTTCATGACTCTGTTTCGCAACAATTATTTGCTGCGATGATGATTATGTCTGCATTAAATGAAACGATTGAACGAGGAGAAAACATCACGAATTTTTCTAAACAAATTCAAATGGTTGCTAAAATATTATCCATGGCTCAATCTGAGATGCGAGCTTTGTTATTACATTTAAGACCGATTAATTTGGAAGGACGTAGCTTAAAACAAGGAATTGAACAATTATTAGTAGAGCTACAATCAAAAGTTGAATTGAAGATAATCTATGATGTAGAGGAAGTGTCCATTCAACCTTCTATTGAAAACGAGTTGTTCCGTGTGGTGCAAGAGCTATTATCTAATACCTTGCGTCATGCTAAAGCTTCTGAACTTGAGCTTTATTTAAATCAATCAGCCAAACAATTAGTCTTAAGGATACAAGATGACGGTGTAGGCTTTGATACCTCCAAGAAAAAAGCTGGGAGTTATGGTTTATTAAATGTGAAGGAGCGTATTTCAAGTGTGGGCGGTACAGTGAAAATTATTAGTATCCCAAATCAAGGTACAAGCATTGAAATAAAAATACCTTTAATTGATAATGAGGTGATGAAATGATTAAAGTATTACTAGTTGATGATCATGAAATGGTTCGTCTAGGTGTTTCGACTTATTTGAGTATTCAACCTGATATTGAAGTTGTTGGGGAAGCAAGCGATGGTCAAGAAGGGGTAGAAAAAGCTTTGTCTCTTCGTCCTGATGTTATTCTGATGGATTTAGTCATGGATAATATGGACGGTATTACAGCAACAAAAGAAATCCTGGCTCAGTGGCCCCAAGCAAAAATCTTGATTGTTACGAGCTATATTGATGATGAAAAAGTATTTCCTGCCATTCAAGCTGGGGCGAGTGGTTATTTATTAAAAACATCTTCAGCCCAGGAAATTGCTGAAGCGGTTCGTAAAACGATTGTCGGCGAAAGGGTAATTGAAGAAGAAGTGAGTGAAAAAATTCAAAACCAAGATTATGCCAATCAATACTTTTTATATGAAGAGTTAACCAATCGGGAACGTGAAGTCTTAGATTTGATTGCACAAGGTAAAAGTAATCAAGAAATCGCAGAAATACTATTTATTACATTGAAAACTGTTAAAACACATGTATCGAACATTTTAGCTAAGTTGGGTGTAGAAGATCGCACACAAGCTGCAATCTATGCATTTAAACATGGATTGGTAAAGTAAGAAAGAAGGTATCATAAAGGTGAAGCAAAATTATGCAATCATTGGGTTAGGTCGTTTTGGTGGCAGTATTTGTCGTACTTTGGTAGAATCAGGTCAAGAAGTTTTAGCCATCGATTCCAATGAAGAACGTGTAAATGAATATATGAATATCGCAACGCATGCAGTTGTTGGAAATGCGCAAGATGAAAGTACATTGCGCTCTTTAGGGATTCGTAACTTTGACCATGTCATAGTAGCTATTGGTGAAGATATCCAAGCTAGTATTTTAGTGACATTAATGGTTAAAGAAATGGGCGTTCCCAATGTTTTGGCTAAAGCACAAAATGAATATCACGCAAAAGTACTAGAGCGTGTGGGAGCTGATCGCGTAGTCCATCCTGAACGTGATATGGGGGTAAGAATTGCGCATAACTTAGTCTCAAGAAATATTTTAGACTTTATCGAGCTATCTGATGAGTTTTCATTGGCAGAGATTAAAGTATCTAATCCTAAATTCTTTAATAAATCCCTCATCGAAGTGAATTTCCGTCAACGATTTGGCTTAACAGTTGTTGCGATTCGTCGTGCGGATGGTCAAGTGGTTGTTTCACCGCCTGCTAACGAAATTGTCTGCGAAAATGATAATTTGTTAGTAATCGGTAGTACTGTAAACGTTGATAATCTTGATGAAAAACTTAATGATTAGGAGGTTTTTTTGATGGGATTAACGATTTCACCAAAAGCACATGCATGGTTTAAAAAGGAGATTATCTTAAATCCTGGACAAGGTATCCGTTTTTTTGGAAAAGTCTATGGGAGTACCCCGGTTCATGAAGGCTTTTCAGTTGGGATGAGTGTCGATACACCTAATCGTCCATTAGTTCAAGTCACTGTAGATGATTTCAATTATTTCATTGAAGAAGATGATCAATGGTTTTTTGAAGGCTATCAGTTAGTCGTGAATTATGATGAAAAATTAGATGAGCCATCCTACGAGTTTATCAATTAAAAAAATAGTTTCTATTCCTCTTTTTTAGAAGAATAGAAACTATTTTTATTTCAGCTTCAATTTGGTTTCATCCTTTAAAGCCTGCGTAAAAATAAAGAAGCTTCCTAAAGTAATAAATAGTCCTGTATCGAATTCAGGATAAATAAAACTGATGATTAGTGATAATAAGACTGGTAGACTAGCACAGGCAATCATCATTTTTAAATTATCAAGAAAACCAT
Organism: Bacillota bacterium; assembly: GCA_023389005.1. Taxonomy (GTDB): domain Bacteria; phylum Bacillota; class Bacilli; order Lactobacillales; family Enterococcaceae; genus Enterococcus_E. Next base: position 9,601 of record JAEWFE010000297.1, on the reverse strand, counting down.
TTTTACAACGAATCATGTGACTATAAATATTACCAATCAGAGCAACTGTAAAGATATTAATGGCTAAATTGACAAAAGCTGGATATAAAACAAGTAAGATAATCAAGGCATACATCCAGATAGGAAATTGACTGTTTTTTACTTCTTGTTTGATTTTTTGACTGGTGAGGCCATCTAATATTGGATTATTGTAGGAAATGACTAACTTATTGCCACCTAATAAATTACTTGTTAACTCTGTGCTTGGAAACCCAATTAAGAGTTCATCTTTGGTTAATCCAGCACTAATAAAATTTCCTAGGCGATCATTGGTGATTTCCTTTTTGGTTCGTTTTGCTTCAGGATCAAATGTAAAGATGACGGTATCTGTTTGATAGATAAAGCCTTTTTCATTTTTGTTGTGCAGTTGTAGTTCGCCATTTTTAATACTAAAATCAGGCAAGTGTGAGACAATCGTCAAGCTATCTTGTTTAATGGAATGGAAAACTTCTTTTACATGAGCAGCTAAAGGTAAGGCCATTACTAGACTTAATAAAAGTAAATAGCTAATAAGCTTGCCAAAGGGTAATTTTTTAACCTCTTTTATTTGATTGAAATGAATCATTGAATCTTTCAATATTTGAATCATTCTGTATAAAAACTCCTCAATTGATTTATTGTTATCATTTTACCTAAGTTTATCAAAATTAACAAGCATTTGCCGAATAAAATCAATGAATGCAATATAAAATTAAGTTTTATGAGCATATGTTTTGCGCTATTTCACAAGTTTTGATACGCTTTGCATATAAACAATTTTAGGAGGTCTTGAATATGACTTATCAATTACCAAAATTACCCTACGCTTATGATGCACTAGTACCTACAATCGATGAAGAAACAATGCATCTACATCACGAAAAACATCATAACACTTATGTAACAAATTTAAATGCTGCTTTAGAAAAACATCCAGAGTTACCAGAAAAATCTGTTGAAGACTTATTAGCATCTATCAATGAAGTTCCTGCTGATATTCGTCAAGCTGTTATTAATAATGGTGGTGGACATGCCAACCATTCATTCTTCTGGAAGATTATGACACCAAATGGTCAAGGTGCCCCTGTTGGTGAATTAAAAGCTGCTATTGACGAAACTTTTGGTAGCTTCGATGAATTCAAGGAACAATTTAAAGCTGCTGCGGCTAGTCGTTTTGGCTCAGGTTGGGCTTGGTTAGTTGTCGACAATGGTAAATTAGCTGTTATCTCTACTGCAAACCAAGATTCACCATTAATGGAAGGTAAAACACCAGTTGTTGGTCTTGATGTTTGGGAACATGCTTACTACTTAAATTATCGCAATGTTCGTCCTAACTACATCGATGCCTTTTGGAATGTTGTAAACTGGGAACAAGCCAACGAAAATTATTTAGCTGCAAAATAATATCATTTAAATACTAAGTGGGAGGTTAAGCTAAAGGCGCCTCTCACTTTTTTTGTTGCTATTTAAGTAAATGATACTAAAATAGGCTGTTCAAATGTTTTGGCTTATGTTAAAATGAAACCGCTATTAAAATTGTATTGATTGATTTGGAGTGATTAGAATGGATGATATCTTAGCTTTACAAAATGGTTCTGATATTCGCGGCATTGCGATGACAACAGATGAATTAAAGGCGAACCTGACACCAATTCAAGCCATGATGGTTGCACAAGGAATATTAAATTGGTATGCTGATAAAATTGGTCAAATTCCCACAAAATTAACAATTGGTCTTGGGTGTGACAGTCGTTTAACTGGTCCAAGTCTCAAACAAGCAATGATTGATACCTTTATTGATTATGGAGTAGAAGTGATTGATTTTGGTATGGCTACGACACCCGCGATGTTTATGGCAACCCAATTTGAACAGTTTGCATGTGATATTTCAGTGATGTTGACGGCTAGCCATTTACCTTATTATTATAATGGAATTAAAATTTTTACCGACCAAGGAGGCGTGGAAAAAGCAGATATTCAAAATATTCTAGCGCTTAGTCAATCAAAGGTTTCCTATAGTCTCAGTCAAGGTACTACTCGTCTAGCAGACTTGATCACACCATATGCCAGATTTTTAGTGCAAAAAATTCAAAACGTAACGAAGAAAGAACAGCCACTTTCAGGTTTACATATTATAGTAGATGCAGGAAATGGTGCAGGTGGCTTCTTTGCAGAAAAGGTGCTACAAGTTTTAGGTGCGGATATTTCGGGTTCACAGTTCTTAAATCCAGATGGTCATTTTCCTAACCATATTCCAAATCCTGATAATAAAGAAGCCATGACTAGTATTCGTCAAGCTGTATTAACCAATCAAGCAGATTTAGGAGTTATTTTTGACACCGATGTTGATCGCAGTGCACTAGTTACAAAGACTGGCACTTTTTTAAATCGTAATAATTTGATTGCTGTTTTAAGCCAAATGATTATCCAAGAACACCCTGGTACAAGTATTGTCACAAACTCACCGACGAGCAGTCATTTAAAAGTTTTTATTGAATCACTAGGTGGCCATCAAGTGCGCTATATTTCAGGTTATCGCAATGTGATTAATAAGGCGATTGATTTAAATAAGGAAGGGATTGATTGTCAACTCGCGATTGAGACAAGCGGACATGCAGCATTCAAAGAAAATTATTTTTTAGATGATGGTGCCTATGTAATTGCAAAAGTATTCATGCTTTTACCTAAGTTAGTAGCAGAAAGTCGCACTCTAGATGATTTGATTGCAGATTTAAAACAACCTGCAGAAACGCTAGAAGTACGCTTTAAATTGGAAGATGCAGATTTTAAAAAGTTGGGGCTAGAAGTTATCCAGTATTTCCAAGAAGCTCAAATTCCAGGATTTCTCATTGATCTAGAAAACCATGAAGGCATTCGTTTTAATTTAAGAGATAGTTATGGTGATGGCTGGTTTTTATTACGGCTTAGTTTGCATGAACCCTTACTTGTTTTACAGATAGAAAATGATGTCGCTGGTTTGATGCCTATTGTATTGAAACAAATTCATGAATTGATGAATCACTTTCCAAAGGTGAATCAAGAGAAATTATTGGCGCATCTATAAATTTTAACTTGCGAACGTTTTCAGTTGTGGTATAATTTTAGCAAGACAGTTTTTGTCTGAATGAATTTTTGGAGGTTATTCTTTCATGGAACACGGAACAGTCAAATGGTTCAATAACGAAAAAGGTTTTGGCTTTATTACAAATGATCAAGGAGAAGACGTTTTTGTACACTTTTCTGCGATTCAATCAGAAGGCTATAAATCATTAGAAGAAGGCCAAGAAGTATCTTTTACAATTGTTGAAGGTGCGCGTGGTCCGCAAGCAGCTGAAGTTGTGAAATTATAATTTTAACTGATAGTGAATAATGGGAATGATAGGAAAGCCATAGATGGTCAATCTATCATTCTCTTTTTTTGATGGTCAGAGCCTCGCAGTTGAAACATTGCGAATATTTCTTTTTCTTTAAATTTTTGTAATAAAATATGTGAGGTATTGCTCAATGATATAAGTTATGGCAAAATCTATGTGATGTGTACCTTTAAATCATAAGGTGATATCAAGGAAATAAGTAAGTTTCTTTTATTAAATACCCACTGTTAAGGTATTTTAGAGGTGTATTATGAAATTATATCAAAAAATAATTATTGCAATATTAGGCGTGATTGCTGTTGTCGTAACGAGTGCGACGGTTTGGGCTGCTTTTGCCTATAAAGATGCAAATGCTACTTTTAATGCAATTAGCAAAAAGATTGAACGTGCGACTTCGCCAAAACGAGAAAAGGCTATTAGTTATGAAGACCGCGATCCGATTACGATTGCCTTACTTGGACTTGATACTGGTGGGCTAGGACGTACTGAACAAGGTCGTAGTGATACAATGATGATTGTTACACTGAATCCTAGACAGAAAAAAACGACAGTAGTAAGTATTGACCGTGATATTTATACGAAAATCGTCGGCTATGATACTTATGATAAATTAAATCATGCTTATGCTTTTGGCGGCGTAAAGATGTCCTTAAATTCCATCGAATACTTACTAGATGTCCCAATTGATCATTATATCGCCATTAACTTTACTGGTTTGAGTGATTTAATCGATGCAGTGGGCGGGATTACTGTAGATAATAAAATTGATTTTACGCTTGATGGGGTCCATGTTCCTAAAGGCAAGCATCATTTAAATGGTGAATCGGGATTAGCTTATGCTCGTATGCGTTATGAAGATCCAGAAGGGGATATTGGTCGTCAGCGTCGTCAACGTGAAGTCGTAACCAAAATTGTCAATAAAGTCATTGGTTTAGATGGTGTTACTAAGTATAAAAAGATTCTAAAAGCAGTTGAAGATAATTGTTCAACGAATCTATCTTGGGACCAATTGATGGATATTTCTAAAAACTATGTGCCTGCCTTAGATAATATTAAGAGTTATCAATTAAGCGGGATTGAGCCTGATTGGATGAGTGATGTCTATTATCAAGTAGTTGGTAAGCATCGTTTATTAAACATTCAAAACTTAATCAAGTCTGAGCTTGGATTACCAACTAGATCAGAATTACCAATTTCTGACGGGTATTCAGAGGGCTATATTGAAAAACAATTATATGATGATGAAGATGAGCCCCTTGTGGATGACGATACAGCTAAAAAACAAGCAGCTGAAGCCCAGACAACTTCGTCAAGTACATCTGAAAGTTCTGCAGATACTTCAGAGCAGACCACAGAAGAAGCTTATGATGACAATGCTTATCAAGAAGATGGCAGTGAGTATCAAGTAGAAGCACAAAACGTTGCAACAAATGAATAATATTTAAGGCAATCTAGATTCGTTATCTAGGTTGCTTTTATTATGCCGTTAAAGGCTAGATAACATTTTTTGCTAATAATTTAGCTAATTTTCATCTTTTTTGCGATAAATATGATAGAATATAAAGATATGAAAGAAATGTTGTAAACTTTCTTTAAAGTTGCGTGACATTTGGCTATCCAGATATATTTTAGGGTAGAATAAAAGAGCAAGTTTATTTCAAGGAGCGTTTTATTTTGAAAAACATAAAGAAATCTCATATTCCTTTTCGATTAAATTTTTTATATTTCTTAATTTTTATTCTTTTTGTTGCATTGATTTCTCGTCTAGGTGTGCTTCAATTGGCGAATAATGATAAATATACGAGTAAAATCAACGCACTTAGCACAATTGAAGTTTCCGAAAGCGCGCCTCGAGGAAATATTTATGACGCTGAAAAGAAATTATTGGCAACGAACTCGGCTTCTCCTTCTATTACTTTTACACGTGGCGTTAATATGTCCGCAGCTGAAATATTAAACCTAGCAACAAAGCTGAGCCAATATATAGATATGCCAATCGATGATAACTTGACAGATCGTGATAAAAGAGATTTTTATTTAGCTGATAAAGCACATTTAAAGCAGATTCAAAGTCAACTAACTAAAAAAGAAAAAGCCTTAGACAACAGCAAGCAATATGCACGAATGGTTGATTTAGTCCCTGCTGATCAGCTGAACTTTGATGATACTCAACTTAAAATTGCTACTATTTTTAAAAAGATGAATGCAGCCCAATCACTTAGCACGGTTTATGTTAAAAATGAAGGAGTGACTGATCAAGAATTAGCTGTGGTGGCGGAACATGCGACTGATTTACCAGGAATATCTACAGGAAATGACTGGAACCGTGAAATTCTTGCACAAAGTAGTTTAAAGAGTTTGATTGGTAAAGTCTCTACAGAAAAACAAGGGTTACCAGCTGAAGAAGTCGATAGCTATCTAAAAAAAGGGTATGCTCGTAATGACCGTGTAGGAACTAGTTTTATTGAAAAAAACTATGAAGAATACTTACAAGGTAAAAAATCAAAATATGAAATTTCTGTTGACGGTAAAGGAAATATCACCAGTAAAAAAGAGGTTTCAACTGGTGCGAAAGGGGATAATGTTGTTCTATCCATTAATGCTAAATTCCAGGAAAAAGTGGATGAAATCTTAAAACGTAACTATCAATCATTGGTAGATAGTGGTTTTGCAACTTATTCTCCAGGAATTTATGCTGTTGTGATGAATCCAAATAACGGTGGCATTTTGGCCATGAGTGGGTATTATCATGAAATTGCTTCTAAATCAATTGAAGAAAATGCCATTGGAACTTATATGAATGCCTTTGTCCCAGGATCTGTAGTCAAAGCAGGAACACTAACAGCGGGATGGCAAAAAGGGGTTATTTCTGGAAATCAGACTTTACTGGATGAGCCTATTTATATTCAAGGTACGGCCCCAAAAACCTCTATTTTCAACCGTTCTGGCTATGCAAATATGAATTTAACTGCTGAAAAAGCTTTAGAAGTTTCATCTAACAGTTATATGATGAAAATTGCTTTAAAATTAATGGGTATTGAATATCAATATAATATTAGTTTACCGCTCATTAAAAACCAAGCCTCTGCTTATGAAGCGTTGCGTAATGCTTTTGCCTCTTATGGAATGGGTGTGAAGACTGGTATTGATTTACCAAAAGAAAGTAGCGGGATTCAACCAAGTATTGATCAGTTATCTGAAAAAAATAATGACGGTGGTAAAATTCTAGACTTGGCTTTTGGGCAGTTTGATACTTATACTACGATGCAATTAGCGCAATATGTCGCAACGATTGCTAATGGTGGAAATCGTATTGAGCCGCATATCGTCGAAGCAATCTATAACAATAATGCAGAAGGTGAACTAGGCGATAAAGTGAAAGAGATTAAAGGTAAAGTCTTAAATAAAGTCGATATTACAGATGAACAATTAAATATTATTCGTAGTGGGTTTTATGATGCTGTTCACGGGACAAATGCTTTCACTACGGCAACAGCTTTGAGAAGTGCTAAAATGGATTTAGCGGCTAAGACAGGGACAGCTGAAACAACGGTTACTGATAATGGGAAATTGATTGATGTTGTGAACTTAAATGTGGTTGTTTATGGGCCAACCGATGATGCTCAAGTTTGTTTGGCGGTAATGATTCCGCAATTAGATGAAAAAGCTGGACATCCGAACTTAACAGTAGCCAAGGAAATTATTGATGCATATGTTGATACCTATCATGTGAAGTAGGAGTGATTTTTTGAAAGAGTTAAAAGTTGAAGGTCTAACGAAAACTTATGGCGAAAAGGTTCTATTTAATCAACTATCCTTTTTGATACATGAAAAAGATCGAATCGGGCTCATTGGGGTAAATGGTACTGGTAAAAGTAGTTTGTTATCGATTCTAGCAGGAATAGATTTTGCTGATGGTGATCAAGAAGTTTTTACTAAGCCTAATGATTATACGATTGGTTATTTATCTCAAGAAACGAGTTTTCCAGATGAGTTAACCGTGTTGGATGTAATTTTTAAAGGGGATAGTAAACAAGTTCAAGCGGTTAAGGAGTATGAAAATGCCTTGTTCTTACTCAATCAGCAGCCTAATCTAGCCAGTGCGCAACAACGTTTTACCCAGGCTGAACAAAAGATGAATGAATTAGACGCCTGGCAAGTAGATACGAATGCGAAGATTGTCTTAAGTAAACTTGGCATTTATGATTTACAGCAAACATTTGGCTCATTATCAGGGGGACAACAAAAACGCGTTGGATTAGCCCAAGTCTTAATCGATGAACCTGACTTATTACTTCTAGATGAACCAACGAACCATCTTGATTATGAGGTTATTTCCTGGTTAGAAAATTATTTAGCGCAATATAAAGGGGCTCTTGTTGTGATTACCCATGACAGGTACTTTTTAGATCGCGTAGCCAATCGTATTTTTGAATTAGCTCATGGTCAATTAACGGAGTATATCGGTAATTATGAGTCTTATGTGAGCCAACGTGCAGAGTTAGACCGTATTGCGCAAGACCAAGAAAATAAACGAATACAATTGTATAAGCAAGAATTGGCCTGGATGCGAGCAGGGGCTAAAGCTAGAACAACTAAACAGCAAGCCCGAATCAATCGTTTTGAAAACTTGAAAGAAAATCTACATCAAGTACAAATAAAAGAATCGATTGAAATGAATTTAGCGACAACTCGTTTAGGCAAAAAGGTATTGGAACTCAAACATGCGAGTCTTACACTTGGCGAACAGACATTATTCTCGGATTTAGATTTATTGATTCAGTCAAAAGAACGTCTAGGAATTACGGGAAAAAATGGTGCAGGTAAATCAAGTCTTTTAAATGTGCTTGCTAGTCGCTTAGCTTTAACGAGTGGGGAATTGATTGTCGGAGAAACCGTCCGCTTAGCTTATTATACACAGCAAAATGAGGAAATGGATCCTAACAAACGGATGATTGCCTATTTACAAGAATACGCTGAAGAAGCGCGCTTAGCCAATGGTAGTAGTATGAGTGTCGCTGAATTATTAGAACGGTTTTTATTCCCTCGTTATATGCATGGGACACTTATTGGCAAGCTATCTGGTGGCGAAAAACGACGTCTATACTTGTTGCGCTTGTTATTGCAACAGCCTAATGTACTTTTGCTCGATGAACCAACCAATGATTTAGATATTGAAACATTAACGATTTTGGAAGATTATTTACAACAATTTCCAGGAGCTGTAATTACTGTTTCTCATGATCGCTACTTCCTAGATAAAGTAGCCGAAAAGCAATTAATTTTTAATGGTGAGGGTCAGCTTGAATTTTATTATGGTAAAATTTCGGATTATTTGGATGAACAAGCACAAAATGTAACACTTAAAAATCAACCAACTATCAAACAAGAGGCTACACCATCTCCTCAAAAGGAAAAGGTGAAAAAGAAACTAACTTATATGGAGCAAAAAGAGTGGGAGACAATTGAAGAAGAAATCGCTACTCTAGAAGAAACCATTCGTCAAATAGAATCTGAAATGCTTACTTGTGGTGATGATTTTACTCGTTTACAAGATTTGCAAAAACAGTTAGATGAAAATCAAAGCCAATTAGATGAAAAATATGAACGTTGGGAATATTTAAGTGAATTTGCCAATGATTAAGAGGTGGAGAAAGTGAAACAATATCTGGATTTAGGACAAAAAATATTAAATGAAGGACATATCAAAAATGACCGTACCAACACAGGAACTAAGAGCATTTTTGGTTATCAAATGCGGTTTGATTTAGCTGCTGGTTTTCCTTTATTAACAACGAAGCGAGTTCCTTTTGGATTGATTAAAAGTGAATTATTATGGTTTTTAAAAGGCGATACCAATATTCGTTTTCTTTTAGCGCATAATAATCATATTTGGGATGAATGGGCTTTTAAAAATTATGTTGAAAGTCCAGATTATCAAGGACCTGATATGACTGATTTTGGGCGTCGTTGCTTAGTTGATGAAGCATTTAATCAAGTCTATCAAGCACAACTAGCAGATTTTTGTCAACGTATTTTAACGGATGATGTTTTTGCGCAAAAATTTGGTGATTTAGGAAAAGTCTATGGCTATCAATGGCGTCACTGGCAAACAAGTCGTGGGGAAGTCATTGACCAAATCAGCGACGTAATCGAACAAATTAAAAATACACCAGATTCTAGAAGATTGATTGTATCAGCTTGGAATC
>JAEWFE010000279.1 GCA_023389005.1 Bacillota bacterium | reverse complement strand
AAGTAGTCGTTGGAACAGAACCAATAAATCCAGAAATCATTGTAGAAAAATTATCCGCAAATAAAGTCCGATGCAAGCCTGGATCTTGCAATAAATCTCGTTCGACAATCTTACTTGTTACAATTTGGTGGCCAATATGCTCTGAAGTAACCACTAACAACACCGGAACAATCGTCACAATCGCCTCTAATTTAAACTTCGGCATTGAAAAGTTTGGTAGTGAAAAAATAGGTGCCTGAGCTACTGGAGTAAAATCTACTATGCCACACAATACCGCGGCAATATAGCCGACAATAATTGCGATTAAGATTGGAATAACTGATAAAAACTTACGAAACATCACAGAACCAAATACAGCTACAAGTAATGTCACTAAAAAGACTGTTACATTGGCACTATCAATTTTATCTCCAGTCAATCCCGCATTACCGGCTGCTGTACCGGCTAATTCTAATCCAATTAGCGCTACAACTGGTCCCATCGCAGCTGGCGGTAAGACTACATTAATCCAATTAGAACCAAATTTGTAAATAATAAATGATAAAATACACCCTAAGAAACCAACAGCCACAAAGCCTCCAAGTGCATAAGAATAGCCCCACTTAGCGATGACGATACTAGCTGGTGCCAAAAAAGCAAAACTAGATCCCAAATAAGCTGGAGCCTTACCTTTAGTAATAAAAATAAATAATAGTGTTCCTAAACCATTCATAAATAAAACGATTGCTGGGTTAATCCCAAAAATAAACGGAACTAAAACAGAAGCACCGAACATCGCAAACATATGTTGCAAGCTCAAAGGTAATAAAAGTTTAAATGGTACTTTTTCTTCAACTTGAATAATTTTTCTTTCTGCCACAATCATTGCCTCCTTTAGACTTTCAGATAAAAAATTTTATCTTTGTTAGGATAGCATAAAGTCTAGTAAAAAACTAGTAAAAATCACAAAAAAATATGCGTTTTAGAAAAAATATTCGGCTTTTATCGTTTAAAGTTTCTCACCAATTTTTTGAATATGGTTTTCAATGATTTGATAAGCAAAAGAAGCATACTGTGAATGAGTAGTTATCTTATCTGGTGCATATTGTTGGACAAATTCATACAGCATTTTCAAGTGATTGGGTCGCTTAACTTCCTGCTCCCAATCAATAGCTAATAGGGCCTCATTTTCTTGATTGAGATCAATCAATGCGAGATAGCAAATCATCAAATATTCCTCTTTACAATGAATCTGATAATCAAAACAATCAATATCTTCTAAATAATCCAAAAATCTTTGAATCCCTTCGACTACATTCTCACTCAAAAAATAAATCATCGTACTGATATAATAGATTTCTGTTGGTAGGGCATTCATTTTCAAGGAAAGGCGTTCACAAATAAAAGCCATCTTATCTTGAAATTTGCTGAATGATTTGACAGTGACTGCTAAACAAAATGACGTTGCTACGTTCACATCAGCACCTGGCCAATCATAGCAAGCATGTAAATTTGGGTAGATTTTCTTTGTAAGTTTACAAAATTTATCGTAATCAAATTTTTTTATCGTAGGAAAAACCACCTGACAAGTTTCTGGAAGATATAATGCAGACGGATAATGATGATATAAGCGATCTAATATTTCTTGAAGTATCGATTTATGTGTCGGTGTAACTTTAAATTTCAAAAAAGCACCTCTTTTTGGATAACATTTATTTCATAATAATGAATATCTGTCTAAAATACAAGTCCCTAACCACACTTATTATCTTGGCTAGGGACTAAAAATTTATAATTCAATTCGTTTTGTAGCAATTTTATCTTGGAAAACTTCATCATGTTCCACAAAAATAATAGTCGTTTTAGAATCTAATAACATCGCTTCGATTTGCATTCTGGACTCTAAATCAATATAATTTAACGGTTCGTCAAAAATATACATATGACAAGGTTGACATAAAACGGCAGCTAAAAGCACTTTTTTCTTTTGCCCAGCACTCAAATCTGATAAATTTTTTTCAAACTGTTCACGTGCAAACCCTAATTTTCGTAATAGCATCAAAAAATGGGTGACGTCCAAGTGCTGATCTTGAGCAAATTCTTTAAAGGTACCACTGATTTGACTAGCATCTTGGGCCACATAACCAATCATTAATTGCGGACTGATTTCGACCTTTCCTTCATATTGAGAGTGCTGACCTAATAAAACTTTTAAAAGGCTGGATTTTCCTGAGCCATTTTTTCCAGCAATTAACACTCTATCCCCTTGATTGACTTCAAAACTAACTGGATTTTCATACAAGGCATGCTGATTAAAATGAATATTTAAATTTTCAACATAAATCATTCGCTTTTTAGGAAAATCTAAAATAGGTAAAGTTAACTGCTCTACTTCTTCAACATTTTTTAAAAGTTTTTTCTTATCTTCTATTGCTTGATTCATTCGTGCTTCTTGAACTTTTGAACGCTTCATCATCTTTGCCGCTTTATGGCCGACAAATCCGCGATCTGCTACACCATGGCCAATTTTGGTTGCTTCCACTTGGTCTGACCATCCAGCTTTTTGGCGCGCACTCTGACCTAAACGCTTAATTTCTTTTTTAAGAGACTCATTTTGCTGCAATTCAAATTGATCTTGACGCTTTTTATTTTCATACCAGCTCGAAAAATTTCCTTGTTGTAATTCGATATTAGCTTTATTTAATGCTAAAACATGGTCAATACAACTATCCAGTAACTTTCGATCATGTGAAACAAGAATAAAGCCGGATTTTTGTTGTAAATAATTACTTACAGACGTTCTTGCCTCGTCATCCAAATGATTGGTTGGTTCATCAATTAATAAAAAGCGTGCTTCTCCGGCAAAAAGACTTGCTAAAAGAAGCTTAGTCTGCTCACCATTGGATAGTTGATGATATGGTAAATAAAGATGTTCGATATCAAATTGTAGCAAGGTCAACTCGCGAATTATCTCCCAATCTTCAGCCAGTGGATTAACTGTTTGGGCGACTTCAAATGCCATTTGTGTACGTTGCTCATCATGCACGGCATACGGAAAATAGAGCATTGGCACTGAAGCATGAATTTCACCTTTACAGGGTAGTTGTCCAGCTAAAATTTTTAAAAAAGTTGTTTTGCCTCGTCCATTTCTGCCAATAAATCCTAATTTCCAAGTAGTATCTAAGTGTAAATTCACTTGATCAAAAATAGTATCAAAACTACCTTCATACTGAAAACTTAAATTTGAAATTTGAATATTCGACATATTTTTCCTCCTAGGTAAGTATAAATGCTTATCTAAGTCGGAATCGCGGGTATTTATTCGCTACACACTTCCCGACTTTAAAATGATGTGTAGCGCAAGACATGTACAATTTCACTTTCTAGCAACATCCTCATTCCTTTCTTAATTTTAATAAACGTAATGAATTGAGCAATACAAGCATGGTGCTTCCTTCATGTAACGTAACACTTACAAGTACCGATAAATGTCCAAAGAAAGTTAAACCTATTAAACATAACACACTTAACATGGCAAAAATCATATTTTGATTAGTGATTTTCTCTAACCGATGAGAGACTTGAATCGCTTGCGTAATATTTTGCAATTCATCTTGCATCAAAATCATATCGGCTGTTTCAATGGCGATATCGCTTCCACGTCCCATCGCAATACCAAGATCGGCTTTCGCTAAAGCAGGCGCATCATTGACCCCATCGCCAACCATCGCCACGAAATCATATTTTTGTTGCAATTTCTGCACAATTTCAGCTTTATCCTCTGGCAATACATTACTAATCACTTCATCTATTTCTAATTTATCAGCTATACTTTGGGCCGTCAACTGTGCATCACCGGTAATCATAATCGATTTGATATTTTGTTTTCTTAATTGTGCAATGACTTTAGCAGATTCTTCTTTTGGTAAATCTTGAAGAGCAAAATAGCCAATAACTTCTTGATTAAGTGCAAATACGACAACTGTACAGCCGGCTTTTTCATTTTTTTGAACTTTTTCATGCCAGCATGTATCTAAAGTAGTAAAATGTGAAGGTTTTGCAATTAAAAATTCATTGCCTTGATAGAACCCCTTAACACCGATACCTACTTCATTTTTTATTTTCATGTCTTCTATTCGGGTAACGTCAGAAAAACATGAAACAATCGCTTGGGCAAGTGGATGATTGACTTGCGCTTCCATTGAAACAGCCAATTGAACGAACTCTTCACTTGTAAATCCATCGCGTGATTGCATCTCATAATTCACGACTTGCGGTTTGCCTTGGGTTAAGGTGCCTGTTTTATCAAAGGCGATGGCTTGTACTTCTTTTAATTGATATAAGTAGTTACCTCCTTTAAACAAGGTCTTTGCTCTAGCCAAACTTGAAATGGCACTTAAAGTAGCTGGAACAA
>JAEWFE010000230.1 GCA_023389005.1 Bacillota bacterium | reverse complement strand
TTTGTATCAAGTGTATAATCAGTATTTAACGGCAGTGGATAATGTAGCGATTTCCAATCAATTGGCTGATAAAAATAAAGACGGAATTGTGGACAAGCAAGAAATTTTAGAAGTTGAACAAGATATTCAATTAGCGAATGAACAGAAAAAGAAATTAGAAGCAGCTCTTAGTGAGTTTCCTAAAGATAATGTTGTTTATAGCAGAATGACTTATGCTTTCAAGATGCATCCTATTCCTCCGGCAGTAGAAAGTTATGATTTGCAGCTGCTAAGAAATCAAATCGATGCGCTTCAAAAGCAAGTGAGCAATTGGCTACAAGAAAAGCAATCAGCCAGTGATGAAGAATTGATCACTCATGAAGCGGCCGAAAAGTTGAATGCTTCATTGGCGAAATTACAAGAAAGTGCTCAGCGTATACAAGAATCGATTCTTGCGTTACCAGATAGTCTGGCTAAACAGCAATTACAGGAACTTTTTGCTGAAATTGTATTCCCTTCTGAGGTAGCTGGATTTGATGTGACGGCAGTTTTAGCGGCTATTGATACGGCCAAGGAATTACGACAAAAAGCACAGGACTATCGCGATCAACTTGTTAAGCAAGATACGATTTCGGAAAATGAGAAACAACAGTTAGATGAAATGAATCGCCAACTTCTTGTATCTAAGGAAAAGGCGGCAAACTTATTGACATCCGTTCCACAAAGTAAATTTAAAGCGAATCAAGCGTCCGAATTAGCGGAAATTGTCCCTGTGGATCCAGTTACAACCAAAGATAAGGATCATTCTTCAGGGGAAGTAGTGGATACTATGGTGCGGCCCCCACTGCGTTTTGGTTGGCCGTTGGTTTTGCTTTCCACTGGAATCGGGGCTAGTTTACTTTTAGGAAAATTGATTTTGAAAAAGCTTTTCTGATAGCGATATTCAGCGATTTAATGAGCGTTGTTTGAAAAGGAATCGTTTCGTTGAAGAGTAGGTCAATTTCTAGTTCATATATTTGACAAAATCCTCGATATAGCGTAAATTATAGTCGGGGATTTTGTTTTTTTATTTATTGGTTATATAACTATCAAAACAATCGTTATACTAGGTTTGGTTGCTGGTTTAAGTTATTTAAAAGAAGGGAGATACCATGAGAGACAAATATCGTAAAGCACTTGTTTTGGGCGGTGTTTTTTTTACTGGAATGATGCTTTCTAGTGTCGTTTTAGCGGATACTCCGTCAACGCCTGCTTTGGAAATGAGCCAGTTCTATAAGGCTGATACGGATGGAGACGGGATTATTGATATGTATGATACTGAGCCTGATAAGTGGAATATCAGTGATCGCGATTTACGCTTTTTTATGGAGTTATCTTACCGGACGAGTGCAGAGCTTCTGGCGATTTTTGATGATAAAGATGAAAATGCGATAAATCAATTCAATATCAATAAGTTAGCGGGAAATGCAGATGTTCGTGAGTTAATCAACCATTGGATATTTGATGGACAGATTAATGAGTCAGATGGTTTTTCGGTGAGTTTTTTTCGAAATGGTAGTCAAGTCGTTGTCGCTTTTCGTGGAACCAATGACAAAGCGGACTATGATGATGATATTGCTTTGATGATGGCTACACAACCTGGACAAGTAAAGAATCTGACCGAAGTTTTAAACCGGATGCAGCAGGAAGGGTATACTGAGTATTATCTGACGGGGCATTCATTGGGCGGGTATCTCGCTCAGTATTTTGCTGCGCGTGATTTAATGAACAATCCGCAGTATATTCATTCGGCAGTATTTAATGCGCCAGGAATTTCCTCTTCAGCTTTTTCGGGATCTGAACATCGACAGACAGCGAAGAATAAAGATGAATTAGTCAAGTTACGTTATGACTTTAATTTTGATACCCGCTATCCTTTAAGTGAGTATAAAGCACAGGCCTATAGTATTCATGGCGATACCGTGGGCAGTTATAATTACTATGCCAATACCCAATGGCTCAATAATATCTCAGGAAAGGGGACACACTCTAGTACTGGTTTTGTGGCTGCTCAGGCGGATAGTACTTATCGGAAATATTTTTCGGTTGGTTATCGTTTGGACAAACCATTCCTCACATTGGATAGTGATGGTGATAAAATTTTAGATGTGGATGAATTGCATATCGGTACAGACATATCAAAAGTGGATAGTGATGGTGATGGTTATTGGGACTATATCGAGTTGCTGATGGGAAGTGACCCACTTTCACGAACAAGCTACCCATCATTTAATCAATTATATACTGCTTTACCGACTAAAAAGCTTGTGGTGCAACATCCAAGCGAAGTTACCGAGGCGGCGTTACTTGCATCAGTTTTTGCGGGGCCACGTCAAGAACTTCAGAATTTGACGAGTCAATTTCCTAAGCATTCAAATGAGGAAGTGACCTATCAATTTTTGAATATCCCAAAAGACTGGTCGAAATTGCCAGCATTTTATGATTTACAAGTGCAAGCAACTTATAAAGATGGCTCTAAGTCGGATGTATTTCCATTGAGAGTGATTATTCATGACAATGCAAAGAACAAGATGGCGGACTATGAGCAGTTATCCATTCAAAATTGGACGGGCTATGAAGGAGATAAGTTCGATTTACTTGCCCAAATTGGCGATAATACCAATGTGAAATCCAAAGAAATCGTCCAGGCAGTATCGACAGACAAGGCAGGAGAATTTATCGGTAAAGTCAAAGTGACATTTACAGATGGTTCGAGTCGTGTGGAGGAAATTTCGGTCACTGTCAAAAAACGTGAAACGCCAAATATCCCTTCGTTACAAGCAGTTGTCATAAACAAATCTTTGAATGAAAAAAGTAATATGCAAGCTATTTTCGATTCATTAATTGCACTGAATCATTTAGATAAGGACCAAGTACGTTTGTCCGCTGATGAAGAAAAATATCGTGAGCTGCTTGACGGTACAAAAGTTGGCGAAGGAATGTCTATGCCAATCGTTGTTGAATTTCTAAACGAATCAAGGGACCAAGTGATTCAAAAAGTTGAAACAAAAGCAATCTTCAATATTCGTGATATTCCTGATACAGGTGTTCAAACTAAAGAGCATTCCTCAGATATCATCCTATTAGCAGGGATTCCTTTTACTTATGTTTTATGGTATATTTTTCGTAAAAGAATACGCCAGCGAATCTAAATGAGATATTTATAAAGCAATGAAATCTAAACACATACAATGATAAACCAAAAGTCGCTAGAAGTTACCACAACACACTAGCGACTTTTTAATTAAGGTCGTGAAGCAGCTCGCTTAGACATGAAGAAATTCGTGTTTACCCACCGATGTGAAAATTAATCACTTTTAAAGATTTTCACAATCGGCGGGGCGAATTTCATAATGTCTAGCTGCTGAACGCTGAGAAACAAAGATGTGAGGCGGGTCGGTCAAATTGTAAGTTTGGAGTCATTGCTGATGAATCGCCATAGATGAAGCTCGTTTGCATGTTAACATAAAATAAGAAAGGAGCGTAACAATGAAGGTAAAAGAATATGCTGAAGTATACCAGATTTCGATTGCGAATGTGTACAAAATGATTAAATCAGGAGAAATTAAAGCGGTTAAAAATGCGCGTGGTCATTATGAAATCGAGACCGAACGAATCATTTTTCCATATATAAAAGATAGTCTCAAGGAACGTCAAGC
>JAEWFE010000167.1 GCA_023389005.1 Bacillota bacterium | reverse complement strand
GAAAGGAGTATTATATCATGACTAGAAGAATTACATTTATGAACGCCATCAACGAAGCATTAGAACAATCAATGGAAAAAGATGATCGCGTCATCTTACTTGGTGAAGATATCGCCGGTGGTGTGACAGTTAAACACTTAGAAGAAGAAAACGAAGATGCATGGGGCGGTGTATTCGGTGTAACCAAAGGCTTGATGCAAAAATTTGGTCGCGAACGTGTGATTGATACCCCTATTTCTGAAATGGGTTATATGGGTGCGGCTGTTGGGGCTGCTGCAACTGGATTACGTCCAGTACCTGAATTAATGTTCAACGACTTCTTAGGATTCTGTTTTGATACGATTTTAGCACAAGGTTCTAAGATGCGTTATATGTTCGGTGGTAAAGCAAAAATTCCTATGACTATCCGTACTTGTCATGGTGCTGGTGCAAGTGCCGCTGCGCAACACTCTGGTTCATACTATGGCATGTTTGGCTCAATTCCTGGTTTGAAAGTTGTTGTACCTTCAAATCCATATGATGCCAAAGGATTATTAAATGCCGCAATTGCTGACGATAATATCGTTGTATATTTTGAAGATAAAACTTTATATGGCTTAAAAGATGAAGTGCCAGAAGAATACTATACTGTAGAAATCGGTAAAGCTAAAGTAAAACGTGAAGGTACTGATTTAACGATTGTTACAATTGGTAAGATGCTTTATGTAGCTTTAGAAGTTGCTGAAAAATTAGAAAAAGAAGGCGTTTCAGTTGAAGTGATTGACCTTGTAACTGTTGCCCCTTGGGATCAAGAAACAATTATCAATTCTGTGAAGAAAACAGGTCGTTTAATTGTTATCGATGAAGCAAACCCACACAATAATACAGCTACTGATATTGCAGCAGTTATCGGAAACAAAGCATTTGATTATCTAGATGGACCAATTAAATGTGTCACTGCTCCAAATACACCTGTTCCATTTGCAACAAATCTAGAACAATTATACTTACCAAATGCAAAACGCGTAATGGAAGAAGCCGCAGAAATTATTGACGACTTAAAGAAATAAGGGGGTGAGTGCGCATGGCAACAGAAGTATTAATGCCAAAATTAGGTTTGACAATGACAGAAGGAACCGTCGATCAATGGTTCAAAAATGAAGGGGATACCGTGGAAAAAGGAGAAGTCGTATGTACGATTAGTTCCGAAAAATTAACCCACGATGTAGAAGCACCTGAAGCTGGGGTTATTTCTAATTTGGTAGCTGTTGGACAAGAAGTACCATGTAAAGAACCAATTGCAGTAATTGGCGCAGCAGGCGAAGTTGTTCAATCAGCAGCACCAACACCTAAAGAAGAAACACTGGCTCTAGCTAAAGAAGAAAGTGCACCAAAAGCAGCTCCAGCACCAGAAGCTAAAGTTGCTCGTAGTGGTGATAGAATCTTTATTACACCACTTGCACGTAAAATCGCTGCAAGCAAAGGATATGATATTTCATTAATTAATGGTACTGGTGGTAATGGTCGTATTACACGTCGCGATGTAGAAATGTATCAACCACAAGTAGCTACTCAAGCATCAGCAGCACCTGCAAGCTATGGTAAAGGCTTGAAGGGTATGCGTAAGACGATTGCGCAACGTATGATGAATAGTTTACATCAAAGCGCGCAACTTACCATTCATCAAAAAGCTGATATTACAAGTTTAATGGCCTTCAGAAAAGATTTGAAGGAAAAAGCCGATATTCCATTAAATGATGGTCAAACAAGTATTACGACCTTATTATCAAGAGCTGTCATTCTTGCTTTGAAAGACAAACCAGCGATGAATGCTTGGTATGGCAATGGTCAATTAGAAGAAGTAGAAGCTGTTCATTTAGGTATGGCTGTTGCGCTAGATGATGGTTTAGTTGTACCGGTTGTTGAAGATGCCGATAAGATGACTTTAACAACTTTAGCTAAGACATTACAAGATCGTATCAGCAAAGCCCAAGATGGTACGTTATCTGGTGAACATTATGCTGGCTCAACCTTTACAATTACTAATATTGGTAAAACTGGTGTAGAATACTTCACACCAATCTTGAATACGCCTGAAGTTGGTATCTTAGGTGTAGGTACATTAATGAGCGAATTGGCTTTAGAAGATGGTCAAGTGGTTCAAAAACAAAAATTACCATTAAGTTTAACATTTGATCATCAAGTAATCGATGGCGCTCCTGCAGCAGATTTCTTAGCTCGTGTCATCTTCTACTTAGAACATCCATATGCACTTGTATTATAAGATGAGGTGATTGAAATGAAACTGAATGCAGCGTTTATCTTTTTAGCGCCTAATGCAGACTATAAGAAAAATCGCAGTGTGGTCCAAACAGAATCGGTTGACTTAACAACTGTCGGTGCTAAAGATTATGCCGATACTGTTTTAGCTGCCAAAGATTTAGTGGCCAATGGTGTCAATGCAATTGAATTATGTGGCGGTTTTGGTATCGAAGGGGTAGCTCAAGTGAAAAAAGCTGTTGGACCTGAAGTTGCAATCGGTGTGGTTCGTTTTGATAATCATCCTGGATTAGAGTTCAAGAGCGGCGATGAGTTGTTCTAAATCTTAAGAAATGTTAAAATTAGCACTCTTTAATCGAGAGTGCTAATTTTTTTAG
>JAEWFE010000141.1 GCA_023389005.1 Bacillota bacterium | reverse complement strand
AGCGTAATCGTCCGGAAATTATTATTTTTACTGGAGATTTGATTGAAAATTATGGCAAATGGTCACCAAAAATGAGTCCTAAATTGATTCGCAAAATGAAACGCTTCACAGCACCTATGGGAAAAATAGCGATTTTAGGTAATCATGACTATCTCAATAATGGGCAATACTTTGTCAAAAATGCCTTAGAAGAATCCGGCTTTACAGTGCTGAAAAATGAAGAAATTTTTGGTTCCATGGAGAATTTCTCGATTACAGTTACGGGTATTGATGATCCTTTGAAGGGAAAACCCAAATACCATTACGAAAAAACTTATTCTCGCTGGCATCTCTTACTCTTACATGAGCCTGATATGATCCAACATGTCCCAGATATTCGCAATTATGACTTGATTTTAGCTGGTCATGCGCATGAGCCTCGCAAATATTTCCGTCGCTTTAAAAAGAAGATTAAAGGGGCTGAATATTTTACACACGGACTCTATGCCGTTACGGAAAAAACGATTCTCTCTATTTGTAACCGTGCGAGACGTTCTTATTTATCAAGTCGGTTCCGTTTAGTTCCTGAAATCATTTACTATCACCTAGCTAAAGATGATGTCAATTTATTAGCAGATAAAACCCAAAAATCCTCCACAAACGAGTAATCGCTTGGGAGGATTTTTTTAGCTTGCATGGGATAAATTTTGAAAGATTGCCGTTGTTGCTTGATAAATATAGCGCGCAGTATCTGCTTGATTCATCGTATAAAGGTGAATCCCATCCGCATCTTGGGTCACTAAATCAACAATTTGATCCAATGCATAGGCGAGTCCGGCTTCTTTGAGAGACTCCGGCTGATATTCGTATTTTTCGAGAATCGCCATGAATTTACGTGGGATTTTGGTTTGACAAGTCTGAATTAAGCGAATAGCCTGTTTACGATTAATAATCGGCATAATACCCGCTAAAATTGGCACATCAATCCCTGATAACGCACAAGATTCTTGAAAACAATAAAACGTATCATTGTCAAAAAATAACTGAGTAATTAGCTGTTGGCACCCACTTTCAACTTTTCTTTTTAAATTCAAAATATCCTCCACACGATTATTGGAATCAGGATGCATTTCAGGGTAGCAAGCACCACTCACTTTAAAACTTTTATCTTTGCCTTGAATATAGTCAATCAGCTCACTAGCATAGTGAAAGTCATTGGGTTGTACTTTATTTTCAATGTAATCCCCACGCAGGGCTAAGATTTGTGAGATAGCGCGTTGATGTAAGGCCTGTAAAATATAATCCACTTCTGCAGTGGTTAAATATAATGCTGGTAAGTGGGCAATCGCTGGAATTTTCAACTGATTTTGGACATAATCTGCCACATTCAGCGTGGTATCAATAAAATTTGCTTGTTGATTACTACAAGTGACGCTGATAAAGTCCGGAGAAAGGCCCTTTAATTGACCTAACGTTTGAATTAAGCGTTCCTCTCCGACCGTTGAATTTGGTGGGAAGATTTCAAAGGATAGACTTGGTTTGCCCATACGACTCACTTCCTCTACAGTTTTTGGCTGCTTGGACTAAATGTACCAAACTTGCCTTAGTTTCTTTTTCACCCCTTGTTTTCAGTCCGCAATCTGGATTGATCCACACTTTTTCAATTGGAACTTTTGCTAAAATTTGCTTGATTGTCTGTTCAATTTCTTCAACTGATGGAATTCTTGGAGAGTGAATATCATATACGCCTGGTCCGACTTGGGTTTTAAAGTGTTGGGCTTGTAACTCATCTAAAATCGTTAAATTCGAACGGGAAGCTTCAAAACTAATCACATCCGCATCCAGCTGCTCAATCGCTGGAATAATGTCTGTAAATTCGCTATAGCACATATGCGTATGAATTTGGGTGGTTGGCTTGACCTTACTATGCACCAAACGAAAAGCTGGAATCGCCCAATCTAAATATTGCGTATACCAATCACTTTGACGTAGCGGTAATTTTTCACGTAAAGCCGCTTCATCAATCTGAATAATCTCAATACCATTTGCCTCTAAATCCAATACTTCTTCTTGGATGGCTAGGGCTAGTTGCAAGGTCGATTCTTTCAAGCTGATATCTTCTCGTGGGAATGACCAATTTAAGATAGTCACAGGTCCGGTTAGCATTCCTTTGACATATTTAGTGGTTTGTTCTTGAGCAAATTTGGACCAATACACGGTAATTGGTTTCGCTCTCGAGATATCACCCCAAATAATTGGTGGTTTCACTCCTCTCGTGCCATAAGACTGCACCCACCCATTTGTCGAAAATAGATAGCCATTAAGGTTTTGACCAAAGTATTCCACCATGTCATTGCGCTCAAATTCCCCGTGCACCAAGATGTCTAAGCCAATTTCTTCTTGCCATTTCAACCATTCTTTAGTACGTGTAGCTAAATAATCATGATATTGCGTTTTAGAAATCTCGTTACGTTTATATTTGGCACGGGTTTGCTTCACTTCCTTGGTTTGTGGGAAAGAGCCAATGGTAGTTGTCGGTAATAATGGCAATTGGAATTTTTCTTTTTGGATTTGTTCACGCACTTCAAAAGTATCTGGACGCGTAAAGTCAGCTTCGGTCAATTGGGCTAATTTTTGATGCACCTTTTCATCTCGCACCACTCGTTCATTCGTGAATAATGCTTGATTTGATGCTAAAACTTGGGGATTTTCCCCTTTTACTAACTGTGCCAAATCAGTTAATTCTGCTAATTTTTCCAAAGCAAAGGCAAAGTGGGCTTTAATATTTTCCGCAAACACTTCATTTTTCACGCTATATGGCACATGCAATAAAGAGCAGCTCGTATTCAAGACGATATTTTGAGCAGGAATTTGTTTAATAATGTCCAATGTTTTTTGATAATCATTGCGCCAAATATTTTTACCATTCACAACTCCAGCAAAAAGCGTCTTATCTGCGGGAAATCCTTGTTGCACTAAAGATAAATTTTGGCGTCCTTCTACAAAATCCAAGCCAATCCCATCAATATTTAAGGCGATTAATTCTTGATAAACATCACGTACATCGCCAAAGTAAGTTTGGACAAGTATATTAATAGCTTTATTTTCAGTCAGACGTTGATAAATTTGGCAGAATAATTGTTTTTCTTCTGTATTTAAATCTTTCACCAACGAAGGTTCATCTAATTGGATCCATTGGGCACCTAATATTTCTAGTTTGCGTAAAATATCTTGATAGACATCAACGAGAGACTCAACAAAATCTTTCGCACTCGTATTATCAGCATACTCTGCCAATTGTAACAAAGTAAAAGGACCAATTAAGACTGGACGCGTTTGAATCCCTAGTTCGTACGCTTCTAGATATTCATCAAAAATTTTACTGCCAGTGACTTTAATTTGCGTATTTTTTTCAAATTTTGGCACTAAATAGTGATAATTGGTGTTAAACCATTTTTTCATTGGTCGCGCTTTGACATCGCCTTTTGCCCCTTGATAACCACGCGCTAGGGCAAAATATTTTTCTAACGGTGATAAATCTAAATTCGCTACCTCTGTAGGAATAATATTTAGTAAAAAGGCGGTATCTAATGTTTGATCATATAACGAAAAATCATTACTTGGGATAGCTTTAATTTGTGCTTCTTGTAAAATACGCCAATGTTTTTCACGCAACTCTTTTGTAAAAGATAAAAGTTGTGATTCTGTGATTTCTCTCCTAAAGTATTTTTCTGTTTGAAATTTTAATTCTCTATTTTCTCCAATACGTGGAAAACCAATAATTGTTGTACTCATACCCAACACTCCCTATTTATTTCTTGTAAGCAATCATAGCATATACTCAAT
>JAEWFE010000228.1 GCA_023389005.1 Bacillota bacterium | reverse complement strand
AAGTATTGAGTATTATCGTCCCTAGTTATAATTCCCAGGATTATTTAAGGCGTTGTGTGGAATCTTTGCTTATTGGGGGCAGTCGGGTTGAAATTTTAATCGTCAATGATGGGTCAAAAGATAACACCGGTAAGATTGCGGATGACTATCAAGCTAAATACCCAGAGATTGTGCGGGCGATTCATCAGGAAAATGGTGGGCATGGTGAGGCAGTCAATACGGGCATCAAGCATGCGAAAGGTGAGTATGTGAAAGTCGTGGATAGCGATGATTGGGTAGATCCGGATGCCTATGAAAAGATTTTAGACTGTTTAGCTAGTTTTACTGAGCCGATTGATTTATTGATTAGTAATTACGTCTATGAAAAACAAGGTGCCAAACGTAAGAAAGTTATCGAATATACGTCCTTTTTACCAACGAATCAAGTATTTAGCTGGGAGGCGACCAAGCGTTTTCCGGTGGGTAAGTATTTATTGATGCATTCGGTGATTTATCGTCGGCAATTATTGTTATCGCAGCACTTAGTCTTACCTAAGCATACTTTTTATGTGGATAATTTGTATGTTTTTGAGCCACTACCCGCTGTGAAGAAAATGTATTATTTAGATGTTGATTTTTATCGCTATTATATTGGGCGCGAGGATCAATCTGTCAATGAGCAAGTGATGATTAAGCGTATTGACCAACAACTGTATATTAATCGCCGGATGATTGCCTTTTTTGCGCAACATCCAACGACTGATAAGAATTTGCAAGCCTATATGTTTAAGTATGTCGAGATTATTACCATGATTTCGTCGGTATTATTGATTAAAGAAGGCAGTCGAGAAAGTTTGGCTAAGAAACGCGAATTATGGCAATATATCCGTCAGCAAGATGTGAAGCTTTACCGTAAGTTGCGCCGTGGCTTCTTTGGTTTTGGTGTGCATTTACCAGGTAAGTCTGGTCGTATGATTGTGATAGGTTTTTATCGTTTAGTGCATAAATTATATGGTTTTAATTAACAAAAGCTAGACGTGTATTTGTTTACAGGTCTAGCTTTTTTCTTCTTTTAAGGAGTCAGTATCACTCGTTCTTTGGTGTTCAATGATTCTTGAAGCACTTATTTTCATTTTGAGATGGGTATCAAAGTCCTTGACAAAAACACCTGAATAAAGTAGTTCGAGCAAGAAGATGATGGCAGTATCTGTTGCAAAAGTACTTATTTTTGAATAGAGTTTTTCTTTAATAGGTAAGGATAATTGGTACTTAGCATAGCGACGTAGATGATTTTCACCTAAGCTAGTAATAGATATTATTGGAATCTTTTTTCTAGTTAATAATTTAGCTACTTGAATAAGTTCGTTTGTATTGCCGGAGTAACTAATGATGAGTGCGCAGCTGTTTGAGCTTGCAAGATAAGCTGAAAAATAGATTTCATTTTGCAGATGATGAATCCGTACCTCTTTGCCAATTCTACTCATCTGATGGGCAAATTCCTCCGCAAGTAATAAATTGTTACTGACGGCAAACAGATGAATCGTTTGTGTTTGATTTAAAAGGTTGACGGCTTTTTCCAATGTTGGATAGTCATTGATTTGAAGTGTTTCGTCGAGTGTTTCTTTTTTTAGCGTGAGTAAGTTATGTGCAATTTGAGATAAGTTATCGGTAGCGCTAAATGGTAAGTTTGCGTTGATATTTGATTGTTGCTGTGAAAGATAGTCGAATTCTTGTAATAAGGCCGCTTTGCACTCGTTCCACCCAGAATAGCCTAATTTTTGGGCGATGCGAACAAATGCTGACTTGGACACATAACATTCATTAGCTAATTGTGCTAGTTTTTTGGTAGCGATATTTTGCTTTTCTGATAGTAAGTATTGGATAATTATTTGCTCAGTATCAGTAAAGGAGAGCGTGTTCATTTTTTCGGTTAGTAGCATATTCCCTGCTCCTTGAAATTTTGTTTTATTCATTATTGGTTAAAATGGCCGTTTTTATAAAATGTCGGTCCAATAAGGCAAGATAAATACAATTTTATTTTATCAGGTGTTACGATTTTTTCAAAGGGGGACTGGAAAATGACGGAATTAGAAAAATTATTAGCAGGCTTACCATATGATTTTACAGATAAAGAGGTCAATCAAAGAAAAATCGAAGCGGTAAAAAAATGTGAAGAGCTTAATCAAGTGAGTGTTTTAGATAGAGAAAAACGCCGCACACTAATAAAAGAGCTATTAGGTTCATGTGGTGAAGGTGTGAGTATTTTACCGACATTTCAATGTGATTATGGTAAAAATATTCATATTGGTAATGATTTTGTGATGAATTTTAATGGGGTGATTTTGGATATCGCTCCGGTTTATATTGGCAACCATGTGATGATTGGACCTAATACGATGATTTGTACAGTCAATCATCCACTTGATTTTCAAGGAAGACGAGATCATTTAGGTATTGCAAAAGAAGTTCGAATTGGCGATGATGTTTGGATTGGTGGAAATTGTACGATTTTACCAGGTGTGACCATAGGCAATCGGGTTGTCGTCGCCGCAGGAGCAGTGGTAACCAAAGATATCCCTGATGATTCATTGGTTGCTGGAGTGCCTGCAAAAGTGATTCGAAAATTAAATGAGTAAATTGAAACGCTATTTACAAAAATAATTGTGAATGGGCAAATATTTTGTAAATGTTAGTGCAAAATTTTGGGTAATTCTTGTTTTTGCGTTAATAAAGCAGATAATAAAGGCAAGAAATAATTTTTCAAAAGACTAAATGAGGTGAAAGTATGGGATTTCCAAAAGATTTTCTATGGGGTGGAGCTTTAGCAGCGCATCAATTTGAAGGAGGCGTTATTGGCACGACAAAAGGTTTGAGTGTCGCTGATGTGATGACAGCCGGTGCGCATGGGGTTCCTCGAGAAATTACAGATGGTGTGATTGAAGGGAAATATTATCCTAATCATGTGGGAATCGATTTTTATCATCGTTATAAAGAAGATATTGCCATGTTTGCGGATTTAGGCTTTAAGTGTTTCCGTACCTCCATTGCCTGGAGCCGTATTTTTCCAAATGGGGATGAAGAAAAACCAGATGAAGCCGGTCTACAATTTTACGATGATGTTTTTGATGAGTTATTAAAATACGGAATTGAACCAGTCATTACGCTTTCTCACTTTGAAATGCCTTATCATATCGCGAAAACTTATGGTGGCTTTATGAATAGAAAGACGATTGATTTCTTTACTAAATTTGCCGAAACAGTCTTCACTCGTTATAAAGATAAAGTCAAATATTGGATGACCTTTAATGAAATTAATAACCAAATGAATTATCAAAATGAAATCTTTGGCTGGACGAATTCTGGTGCGCTCTTTAACAATTACGATAATCCAGAAGAAGCGATGTATATTTGTGCGCATCATACTTTAGTGGCTTCTGCGCGTGCGGTTCAAATCGGTAAACGCATCAATCCTGAGTTTCAAATTGGAAATATGATTTCTATGGTGCCTTATTATCCGTTAACTGCTCGTCCTAGTGACCAATTGTTAGCCCAACAAATGATGCATCAACGTTATTTCTTTAGTGATATTCAAGTACGCGGTCATTATCCACGTTATGCTTTAAAAATGTTTGATCGCAAAGGATTCCAAATTCCAATTACGGAGGAAGATATTGCGGATTTAGCAAAAGGAACAGTGGATTATATCGGCTTTTCATACTATATGTCAAATACGGTAGATAGCACCAAACAAGGCGATGCAAGTCAAGTGTTTAACGGCGGAAGTAGCTATTCAGTTAAAAATCCATATATCAAAGAGTCTGACTGGGGTTGGGCAATTGATCCAGAAGGTTTGCGCTATGCTTTGAATGCTTTTTATGAACGCTATGAAAAACCATTATTCATTGTGGAAAACGGCTTTGGTGCCATTGATGTGAAAAATGAAGATAATACGATTCATGATGATTATCGTATTGCCTATTTAGCGAGTCATATTAAAGAGATGGAAAAAGCCATTGAAATTGATGGTGTAGAATTGATGGGTTATACACCATGGGGTTGTATTGACTGTGTATCCTTTACGACCGGTGAAATGAAGAAACGTTATGGCTTTATTTATGTCGATCGTGATAATGAAGGAAATGGGACACTTGAACGCTTCAAGAAAGATTCTTATCCATGGTATCAACGTGTGATTGCGACCAATGGAGCAGAAGTCTAAAAAGTTTGTGATAAAAGATACGGAGTTACTCGATTTTGAGGACTGCGTATCTTTTTTGTCTTTACAACTTCTATTTGATAGCCTTTTTAGCGAGTATGTAAACTTGATAAGGTGAAAACGCTTGTGAAAAAACACGCAATAAGCTATAATAAATACATAAGAAACAATCTCAAGCAGAGGTTTGTTGAACTTTTGAGCGCAAGGCGAGCTTCATGCGAGACGGTTATTTCTTTACTACTTTTTAAAAATGCCGATGGGAATTTCTTCTCATCGGCATTTGTATGTTTATCGTAAACGTCTGGACATGACTTTGTGTAAAGCCGTAGCAATGGTGGTATAAACGGCAATTTCGCCAATAACTGGTAATGCAAACGGTAAGGTCCCTGCAATTAAGGCAGCTTTGACGCTCATGCCCGCAATAAATGGTAAGCATAACCATAATGAACCAAGCACTAAATATATCATAGCAGCAATGACGTTGGCTACAAAGATATTGATCCAAGTTTTTTTACGATTACGCAAGAAAAGTGCGGCTAATACGGCGTAAACGAAAAACGCAGGAAGGTAGCCGCCACTTGGGGTTAAAAAGGCACTAGCACCACCATAAGCCCCAGCAAATACTGGTAAACCAACTGCTCCTAAGGCTAAGTAAGCTAAAATTGTTGCCCCGGCCCAAGGTAAAGGTAATAAGGTGCCAATCATACCCACGCCTAATGGTTGCAAGGTTAAAGGAATCATCGGTAATGGCAAGACGATTTGGGCACAGATAATTAATAAGGCTAATAAAACAGCAGAAAAAGCTAGATAAAAAGTGCGATTTGGACTTTTCATTTGATTCACTCCTAAATTGTATGATTTTGTTGTTTAATCGTTTTTGAGTATAACACAGAGCATAAACGAACTACAACAGTTACGCTTGTGATATAAGTTATTTATGTTTGTTGTATATAGGAGTTATTTATTATATTCTCAATAGATGATTGCGCTTAAAGTTTTTTGGTGTGTGAAGTATATTGGTTATTTATATTTGATGTTTGAAGTACAGATTGGCCGACTGTTTGAATAAAGTTTTCACAAATTTAATGTTTGGGCTACGTTTGCTTGCCTGTTTCTTTTTGGTATAATAGGAAAAAAGACAGAGAAGTGGTGTTACAATGAAGAAAAATAAACGGTTTATCGGATTTGTGAGTGTGCTGATTGCTTTAATTATTCTTGTGCCGGTAATTGGTCTATTTGTGATGACCTCTCCTGAAAAAAAGATAGAGCAAACAACGCCGACATCCACGCATGTTAGCAAAGTCAAAAAGAATCAAAAGCCAAAGACGACTAAAATGAGTGAGACTACGCCAGCTGTTGTCAAAGAAGCACAACCTCAGTCAACGGTAGATACGCCTACCAATAATCAAACGACTACGACTTCGAGCACAACGACTTTCAATCAAGGCCAAAATGATTCCAACCAAAATAATCAAGCAATGCCACGTACGCCAACGCCAAGTGCTACACCAAAATTCACTGCCCAAGAAGCAATTGCCGTGGCGCAAAGTTACTATGATCGGACTGGACTTTCACCTAGCAACATGCATTTTGATATTGAGGATACGCATCAAGTGTTAGTCGGCAGCGATGGCAAGACGTATTGGCATGTGATTGGCTTTGTCGATGGGAGTCCTTACATGGCTTATGATATCGCCGTTGATAATGGTACGATTCATGAAGGGGTTCTTTATGCACAAGGTCAAGGAAATTTTGTGCCTGCAGAATAACTGAGACGGTGCGTTTTAGTTTTTTGTTAGCTTTTGATAAAGGGTAGCAGCATTGAAGGAAAAAG
Source organism: Bacillota bacterium (assembly GCA_023389005.1). Classification (GTDB taxonomy): domain Bacteria; phylum Bacillota; class Bacilli; order Lactobacillales; family Enterococcaceae; genus Enterococcus_E. The sequence goes on along the minus strand of JAEWFE010000228.1, from coordinate 406 downwards.
TTTTCATCATCCATTCAATGATTGGCCCATAGGAAAATGTGGCGATGACCGTACCGATGCCTAAAGGTCCACCTAGTAAAAGAGCCAGGATAAATAAAGCACCATAAACGAGTGTGAGCGACCATCCATAGCTTAAATGAAACCACTCGCTAACAGATAAAGTCAAAATATCGGAAGTTTGGTAGCCGTAATTGAGCGGAATGTAAAAAGCCAATGACCAACAAATCAATAGCGTTCCACTAATGAGATAAAAGATTTGCCAGAATAATCCTTGTGGTGTCCCTAAAAAATGGTTTATCCACTTTTCTGATAAATCAATGACTGGTCCGATACCAAAAGAAAAAAGAAATGAACCGACATGAATCAGTTTTCGATTGAGAAAGAAAAAGAGTAGGAAGATGAATCC
>JAEWFE010000022.1 GCA_023389005.1 Bacillota bacterium | reverse complement strand
GGAAATCGACTACTGGCCGTACGATTATCCGATTAAATCAACCAAGTGGCGGAGAAATCACTTTTGATGGAAAAGATGTTATGAAGTTGAAAAAACGCGATGAATTAAAAGAATTTCGTCGTGAAGTGCAAATGATTTATCAAGATCCATATGCATCATTGAATCCGCGGATGAAGGTTCGTGATATTATTGCTGAAGGGATTGATATCAACCATTTAGCAAAAAGTGAAGCAGAACGTAATCAAATGGTGGATGACTTGTTAAAAACAGTAGGCTTAAATCCAAACCATGGTACGCGCTATCCACATGAATTTTCTGGTGGACAACGACAAAGAATTGGGATTGCGCGTGCTTTAGCGGTTAATCCGAAATTCATTATCTGTGATGAACCGATTTCTGCGTTAGATGTTTCGATTCAAGCACAGGTCGTAAACTTATTACAAGATTTACAAAAAGAAAAAAATCTTACTTATTTATTTATTGCTCATGACTTGTCGATGGTGAAACATATTAGTGACCGTATCGGCGTAATGCATCATGGAAAATTGCTTGAAATGGGTACAAGTGATGAGATTTATCATTATGGGGTACATCCATATACAGAAAGTCTATTATCAGCAATTCCATTACCTGATCCAGACTATGAACGTACCCGCAAACGTATCAAGTATACCGCACCTAAAGAAGACGGAATACCACGAAAAATGCAAGAAATCGCAGAAGGCCATTATGTCTATGCTAGCGATGAAGAAGCCAAACACTTCGCCGAAAAACTAGCAGAGAAGAAAAGGATGTGAGAAGGGTTGGTCAGCTACAAGCAGCTAAGTTTGTCCGGAATGACAGGGAAATCCACTATGTTTTAAGATTTTCCTAGGCAGGCCGGCTTAGATGCGATGTAGCTACCCTTCGAACACTGATTAGAAAAGGATGTAAGAAGGGTTGGTCAGCTAAAGGTAGATAAGGTTCCCAAATCGGCGAAAAAGACAGTGTAATATAAGTCTTTTCTAACCAAATTGGCTTATCTACCTAGGAGCTACCCTTTGTATATTAAATAATAAGGTTGATTCGATGAAAAATTTAAAGGGTTATCGATTTAGAATTTATCCCAATGAAGCACAAAAAAGGTTCTTTATTGAAACGTTTGGTTGTGTTCGCTTTATCTATAATTATTTTCTGAAGTTAGATACTGCTGAGCGCACAAGTGAAGAGATTATTACGCCAGCGAGTCTCAAACGTGATTATCCTTTTTTAAAAAAGACGGATAGTCTAGCCCTTGCAAATGCGAAGAGAAATTTAGATAGGGCTTTTCAAAATTACTATCAACAGCGTAGTGGCTATCCTAAGCTCAAAAATAAGAGTTCTGTCTGGCAATCTTACACGACCAATAATCAAAACGGGACAGTACGTATAGAGGATGGTTATCTGAAATTGCCAAAGTTAAAAGAAAAAATTCAAATATGCGAACATCGAAAAATTACTGGCAAAATTAAATCAGTGACTATTTCAGCGAAGAATAACGAGGAGTTTTATGCTTCGATTTTGTGCGTGGAAACCATTGATAAGTTCGAGAAAACAGGTAAAAAAATCAGACTTTCTTTTGATGCGCATCAATTAGTCCAACAAGCGAAATATCGTGCTGAAGTGATTGAACCCATTCAGCATACGAAAGGACGTCTGGCGTTTTTACAACGAAAATTAAAGGTAAAGGCTCGAGTTGCCCGCAAGCAAAATCGGGTATTAGCCGACTGTAAGAATTACCAAAAGCAAAAAAAGCAATATGAAAAATTATTGACACATCTTAATAATCAGATAAAAGATTATTTAAATCATTTATCCATCTTTTATATTAAGGAATATGATGTAATCGAAATTGTCGAACCAGAAGATAGGTCTTGTGCGAAAGATGCTTTATTCACCAGTAATGAATGGCATCAATTAACTCGTTTATTAAAATACAAAGCACAATGGTACGGTAAAGAGATTCAAATTATAAATTGTCAAAATATTTAAACAAAACTAACTGGTAGGGGTGCCAGGGTTCGCCTAGGTAATAATTGATTTGTTTCTAGGAAATGTGCCCACTAATTATGAAAAACCACAAAAAAATCAGCCTATTTCGGGCTGATTTTTTTATATGTCTTTAATTGATAGATTTTCGATGGTCGTCCAACACCGCTAGCACGTTCACCAATCGCTTCTAAATGATCATTCAATGCTTTTTTGAGATTAGAGTGATCAATATTTTTAAAATCAATACCTAAAAATTTAGCAAAGACTTTTCTAGCATCGGTAATTGTAAAGCCAGGTCCTAATACCAATAGTACGCGCGGGTCATGCATCATTGTTTCCAATACATGATGGAAAGCTTTAAGAATAATTTGGCTGTGGTCAAAGGCTAGGGTATCTTTTCCAAGCGATTCACCGGTTTCTAAATCGAGAATGATTTGCGTTTCTTGGTTTTCAAGGACGATTGTATTTTGTTTGCGATTTAAATTAAACCAGCGTACTTGGCTCGCATCATCGCCAGCATCTACTGGCTCTTCACCGATAAAGGCTAAATAGCTAACAGTTACCACCCAACCACGAGGGTCACGATTTGGTGTAGAAAATGTGTAGAGTTGTTCAATTTGATTTTGGTTAATATGTACACCAGTTTCTTCTAATGTTTCGCGAATGACACTATCATCAGTGGACTCACCTTTTGAGACGAATCCTCCAGGTAAAGCCCAAGAATGACGGAATGGGTGACTTTTACGCTGAATCAATAGTAATTTCAGTTGTTCTTCTTGGCGATTATAACAAAGTAATACCATATCTACGGTTAAAGAAGGAGCTTCATAGGTAGGATGTTCTTGTTCATGATACCATTTTAAGAATTCTTCTTCCGTTGCGATTTGTTCGTAATATTTTTTTTCTTCGGCTTTTGATGAAAATTCCATATTCGATCAACACCTCTTTAAGATAATATGAGATTCAATAAGAATAGTCCCGTATATGGGAACCAAAGATTGGGCTTTTTGCGGACCTGTGGCACACCTAGAATGATTACCCCTACTAAACAAAGAATTTTGAATAATAGGCGCAATTGTAAAAAGATTGCTATACCGTGGCGCATCATAAAGTAGGCTTGAATATAATCACGATTGATAAATAGCAAAATATGTAAAAAGGTCAGTACACAAGCAAATAAAAAAGCCGCTTTCGAAGCTGATTTCATAAATAATCCTCACAATTTTCTTGGTAGCTCTCATTATATCACATTTTAAGTAATTTGTACCTTTATTTCATTGAATGCCCCTTCTCACAACCTTATTAGACGGTGTTCGGCAGCTAGACATTGTGAAATTCGCCCTACCACTTGCAAAAATCTCCTTTCATCCGATTTTTGCAGTGGTAGGTAAACACACGAATTTCTTCATGTC
>JAEWFE010000009.1 GCA_023389005.1 Bacillota bacterium | reverse complement strand
AAGCAAAGCAGAATATGCTGCACAAATCGACCAAGCAACGAGCAAAGAAGCTGTTGCAGAAATTGTCAAAAAAGCACAAGACGACAATGCGAAACGCTTAGGAGACAAAACAAAGAAACAATCAATTTATCGTTTGTATAATCCAAATTCTGGAGAACATTTTTATACAGTAAATGAAGCTGAAAAGAATTACTTAGTCAGTCTTGGATGGCATGATGAAGGGGTTGAGTTCCAGTCAGTGGCTGAGGGTGTTCCGGTTTATCGTTTATATAATCCGAACACAGGAGACCATCATTATACTATCAATAAAGAAGAAAGAGATTATTTGACAAGACTAGGTTGGAAAGCTGAAGGCGTTGCTTTTTATACAAAAGGCACCAAACCAGTTTATCGATTATACAATCCAAATGTTAAAGTTGGCAGTCATTTCTTCACTCAATCTGAAAGTGAAAAAGCTCATTTGGAAAAATTAGGTTGGCGATTTGAAGGAATTGCCTGGTATACAGAATAAGAAAAATAAGGCGCAGATGTTTGGCTCTGCGCCTTATTTGTATAGAGATTATTTTTGCATTTGATCTACTAGTTGTTCTAGTCCAGTGAGTGATTGGTAACCATAGCCGAAAAGATAGTTATAGTCCACCGCATAGATTTTTTTATTTTTGATAGCTTTCATACTTTGAAGTTTAGGATTTTTTAACAGCGCTTCGATGACTTCCTGACCGCTGATACTTCCTGGAATACTGGACCAATCACCGACAATTAAGACATCTGGATCGGTTTGAATTAAGGTTTCTTCACTAACATCGCCTTTTTGGTCTTTAAACACATTGTCCATCTTAATCATTTTAAACATATCGTTAAAGAACGCTTCGTCATGAGCGGCATAAACGATCACTTGACTAGGATCAGACATGTGTAAGTAAGCGAAGGTCTGTATTTTTTTATCTTTTACTTTCGCTTCTAGTTTGGTTTGATGGGCTTTGATTTCTTTGCTGAAAGATTTGGCTTTGTCTTCTACATTAAAGATTTTACCAAGATTTTCGATATCTGAATAAATAGAATCAAAAGTCGCACCGGTGATAGATGATTCTAAGACATAAGTTGGAATGCCCATTTCATTTAGTGAATCGACCGTACCGACACCCCAGTCTTGGTTATCAAATAATCCGCCACGCCCATAGACTAAATCTGGGTCAACACTTAGCGCGGTTTCTTTGCTGATGTAGCTGTTTCCTAGGTCTTTGAGTTCTTTAAATTCTTTGGCGACACTTTCATCGGCTACCCCAAAAGTGGCACCAACGCCGGCAATATTATCTTTGAGTCCAAGATGTAGCAAAAGTTCGGCAGCTGGACGGGTATTGGCCAAGACTTTTTTCGGTTTAGCTTGATAGGTTTCTTCTTTTTTGGTCCATTTGCTGCCACCTTCTGCTTTGGTGACATTTTCAATAGTAAGTGGATAATGCGCTTCAGATTTTGTTTCTTGTTTTGATTGTGTATTGCCGCAAGCAGCTAGTAAAAATGTCGCTGTTGTTAGCGCAAGTAAAGTTAATTTTTTCATGTTTTTCTCCTTCCATACAACCTTATTGACGGTGTTCGGCAGCTAGACATTGTGAAATTCGCCCTCCCGAATGAGAAAATCTCCTTTCATTCGATTCTCTCATCGGAAGGTAAGCACACGAATTTCTTCATGTCTTACCGAGCTGCCTCACAACCTTATTTATAATAATAAAATCCTAATTGTTGGGTGATTGGGTTTTGGTAAATTTTGCATTTGACACCGTAAACTTCTTCAATTAAGTCTTCGGTCAAGATTTCTTCGGGTTTACCGTGTGCAAGAACGTGTCCTTGCTTTAAGACATAAAGTTCATCACAATAACGGCAGGCATCTTCCAAACTGTGTAATGCAGCTAAAATCCCAATACCTAGATTTTTGACAATTTCCATGATTTCCAACTGATACCGAATATCCAAGTGGTTACAAGGCTCGTCTAAAATCATGAAATGCGGGTCTTGTGCGATGGCTCTAGCAAGAATCACCCGTTGTTTTTCGCCGCCTGAAAGTGAAAGAAAACTACGATCTTGATAATCCAATAAATTGGTTGTTTTTAATGCCTGTTCTACAATTTGTAAATCTTGTTTATTTTCTTGTTCTAATAGGCGTTTATGTGGTGTCCGCCCCAAAAACACCATTTGCTTAACGGTTAAATCAAAGCTGAGTTCATTAAACTGACTAACCACGCTTAAATTTTGAGCTACCTTTTTTTCAGAACTATGCAAAATATTGAGTTCATCTAAATAGATTTCGCCGCTGTCTGGTTTGAGCGTTTTATAGATGGTTTTCAGTAAGGTAGATTTGCCACTACCATTTGCGCCGATTAAACCGACAAATTGGCCGTCTTTAGTCTTTAAAGAAATATCATCTAAGAGGGTGCGTTGTTTCATGCTTAAATTCAAGTGTTCAATGGATAATTTCATAAGCTACCCTCCAAAGTTGTATTGTTTCTTCAAAATAATGTAAATGAAAATCGGTGAACCAATCATGGCGGTGATGATGCCGATGGGTAATTCGACACCCTTTAAGATAGAACGGGCTAAAACATCTGCCCAAATCATAAATAAGCTACCAGATAAAGCAGATAATGGCATCAATAGGCGGTGGTCAGAACCGGTAATTCCACGGACAATATGTGGAATAATCAGACCTACAAAGCCAATCATTCCTGAGTTTGCGACAATGATACTAGTTAAAAGTGCCGCAAGAATCATGTAGACTTTGCGATAAAAACTTAGCTTAATGC
>JAEWFE010000342.1 GCA_023389005.1 Bacillota bacterium | reverse complement strand
TTTCCATCAGCAAAAAAATGCCAAAGAATTGCGCCATAATCTCGAACAAGTACAGCAACAAATCGATCAGCTAGAAGAAAATCAGCAAACATTTATACAAAAGATTTCGCAAAAAAATGGACAGTATCAACAAATTGAAAAGCAATTAGCCCAACTACAGCAAGAATTGGCAAATTATCAAAAATCTCCCAAAGAATGGTTGGAAGAATTACGTAACCAGTATTTGGATCAATTGCAGGCTAAGACTAATTTGCAAAATGAATTAACTTTTATTGAAAAGCAAAAGCAACAAGATCAACAAAAAAATCAACAGACCGTAGAAAAACAGCAAGATTTACAAGCAACTGTCCGTGAATCAAAAGCAAAATTGGACCAGTTGACGGTTGAAAATGAAGCATTACAAAATCAAGTTCAAGAAAAACAACATGCTTTATCCGCTGCGCAAAAGCAAGTGACTACTCAACAAGAACATTTACAAAAAGCCCAACAGATGATGTATCGTTTGATGAATGAAAGTCAGCAAGTCCAAGCACGCCGCAAGACTTTAGCTGACTTGCAAGAAAATTATACGGGCTATTATCAAGGGGTACGTCAAGTCTTAACCCACCGTAAACAATTATCCGGAATCATCGGTGCAGTGGCTGAATTGCTAGACGTGGATCAACTATATGCTTTGGCTATTGAAACAGCTTTAGGAGCCGCTAGCCAACATATTGTGGTTGAAGATGAAAAAGCTGCCAGACAAGCCATCACCTTCTTGAAACAACAACGCGCAGGTCGAGCTACTTTCTTACCACTAACTACGATACAATCACGAAAAGTTACGGAAAATGTCAAACAACAAGCCGCTAGTATTCCAGGGTTTTTAGGTGTGGCGAGTGAATTGGTGACCTTTGAAGAAAATCATCGTGCCATCATGGAAAATTTACTCGGTGCTACATTGATTAGTGAAGATTTAGAGAGCGCCAATCAACTGGCCCGTCGTCTAAATTATCGCTATCGTGTTGTTTCCTTAGAAGGCGATGTGATGAATGCTGGAGGTTCGATGACCGGGGGTGCGAATAAACGTGCAGGCCAAACGACACTCTTAGGCCATCAACAGGAACTAAACCAGTTAAAAGAAAAAGAAGCCTCTGTCAAAGAACGTTTACTACAAGCGGAAAGTCAAGTGAAGGCGCTCCAACAAGACTTAGCACAAAAACAGGCAGAAGTCGAGAAAATACGTCAGGCGCTTGAGCAATTACGCATGAGCCAAACGACAAAAGAAAATCAGGTGGTCAATCAAGCGGAAAAACTGGCGCGTTTACAACAAGATTTAACCAACTTTGAGTATGAAAATCGCGAAATTACCGAACTATTAGCAGAATATGACCGTGATTTAGCCGATAAACAAGCACAATTGCAAGTAATGGTACAGCAATTAGCCAAACTCAATGATGAAATGGAGCAGCTAAACACGCAAGCTGATAACCTAGAACTAAAACGAGAAGCCTTGCAACATGAATTATCTGATAAACAGGCCGAATTTGCAGTAACCAAAGAGCAAGTAAACCAATTGCGCCAAAGCTTTACAGCAAATAAAATGGCCCTAGAAGAAGCACAAAAAAATCTAGAGCAATTGAATGTTCAACTATCGATGCTTGATGCGGACTTTTCTGATCAAGAATTAGATGAAGAGACTTTAGATCAGCAAGTATCCCAGTTAAATGAACGTAAATTAGCACTCCAAGAAGAAATGCAGGCTTTACGAGAAAATCGTTATCAAACACAGCGTCAAATCGACGAACTCGATCAACAATATAATACTTACAATCAAGAGCAAAAGATGAAACTATCTCAGTTAACCAAGCTAGAAGTCCAAGCCAATCGTTCAGAAATTTTATTGGATAATCGCTTGAATTACTTGCAAGAAGAGTATGAATTATCCTTTGAACAAGCGCAAAAACAAGCACTTGAACTAAGCGATATCGATCAAGCAAAGGTAAGAATTTATGAATTGAAAAAAGCGATTCAAGAATTAGGACCGATTAATTTATCCGCCATTGAGCAATATGAACAAATCAAAGAACGCTATGATTTCTTAACTGGTCAACGCGATGATTTATTACAAGCGAAAAATCAGTTGTTTGAAACGATGAATGAAATGGATGAGGAAGTTAAATTACGGTTTAAAACAACTTTTGATGCAATTGCGACTCAATTTGAACGTGTATTTCCAAATATGTTTGGTGGTGGACGGGCACGCTTGAGTTTAACAGATCCACATGATTTGCTCAATACTGGTGTTGAAATTCAAGCCCAACCACCAGGCAAACACTTGAAGAGCTTAAATCTATTATCTGGTGGGGAAAGAACATTGACCGCGATTAGTTTGCTATTTGCGATTATTCAAGTTCGCCCAGTACCGTTTTGTGTGCTCGATGAAGTTGAGGCCGCTTTGGATGAGGCAAATGTATTACGCTTTGGCAAGTACTTACAGACTTATCAAGACGAAACCCAATTTATTGTCGTCACTCACCGTAAAGGAACCATGGAAGCAGCCAATGTTTTATATGGGGTAACGATGGAAGAATCAGGTATTTCTAAAGTATTATCTGTCCGTCTAGAAGAAATTAGTGAAGACGGTAATTTGAATAGAAAAGAGGACAATCATGATTAAATTAGTAGCTATTGACTTAGATGGTACGCTTCTAACCGATGATAAAAGAATTTCACAAAAAAATTTAACCGTGTTACAAAAGGCCAAAGAACAAGGCGTTAAAGTGGTTTTATGTACGGGGCGTCCATTAGCTGCCATCACACCATTTATTGAACAATTAGGCTTAAACGAACCTGGTGATTACAGCATTACGTTTAATGGTGGGTTAGTCCAAAAAAATGATACTGGCGAAATCTTAAGTAAATCAGCGATGACTTTAGAAGATGTACAAAGAATTAGCCAATTGATGACTGAGCTAGATTTACCATTAGATGTCTTATCAGAAGAAGTGGTCTTACAATTACCAACTTCAACGAATCATCCGTCCATTTATCCTGAATTAAATGGCTTATTAACTTATAAACCAGCTAAATTAGCAGATTTAACATCAGATGGTCTTTACAATAAGGTCGTCATGGCTTATCATCAAGAATTTTTAGATCAACAAATCGAAAAAATCCCTGCCCAATTTAAAGCAGATTATGAAGTCATTAAAACGCGTAATAATTTATTAGAATTTATGCCAAAAGGAGTGACTAAAGCATTTGGATTAGATCACTTGGCACAATATTTAGGGATGACAAGCGATGAAGTGATGGCTTTAGGTGATGAAGAAAATGACTTATCGATGATTCAATATGCAGGTATGGGTGTGGCGATGGCAAATGCAGTCGAAAAAGTTCGCCAAGCCGCTGATTATATCACTGCAAGTAATGAAGAAGACGGTGTCGCTAAAGCTGTTGAGAAATTTGTTTTAAAATAAAGAAAAGAGGTGTCATAATGGGCTTTTTTGATAAGATTAAACGTGCTTTTACCGGAGAACAACCCACTGAA